>JAAZIT010000018.1 GCA_012800685.1 Clostridiales bacterium | reverse complement strand
GGGATAATGTAGATGTTAAATGGGGTGGAAACGAGGCGTTTTCTGCAACAGTTATAGCTTTTGTTGAATATTGGCCAACTATGAACCCGAATCAGCAAAACGCTAATAGTGAGCTTCAAGATTTTGCTATTATGAATTTTAATTATGTTAATATTCAGAGTAAAGTTGAGCCGTATCAGGTTTGGTTTGACCTTGATGATGATGTTGATATATCACAATTTTATCAGTCAATAGATGACAGCAAAATAGAGGTTTCGTCTGTTCAGGTTAAAAGTCAAAACATAGTTACCGAAAAAACCGATCCAATGCTTCAAGGAATGAACGGTGGACTAACTTTAGGCTTTATAACTATCATGATAATGTGTATTATTGGATTTTTAATTTATTGGATATTATCAATAAAGTCAAGAACTCTTCAATTTGGAATACTTAGAGCAATGGGAATGTCCTACGGAGAAATTATAGCTATGATTGTTTATGAACAGCTATTGGTTTCGGGAGTTGCAATTTTGGTGGCAGTTGTTATTGGTGGAATTGCAAGTAATCTGTTTGTTCCGCTGTTCCAGTCCCTTTATGCAACAGTTGATAGAGTCCCAGCCTTTGTGGTGTCACCACTTAGAGCTGACTATCTAAAGGTGTACACAATTGTTCTAGCAATGCTTTTAATAGGGTTTGCTGTTTTAGGAAGAATAATTTCGAAAATAAAAATTTCTCAAGCGATAAAGCTTGGGGAAGACTAGTCTTTAAAAGAACAAAATATTTTATACTAAATAGATATTACTACAAAAATTTCCCCAGCTATTATAGTTGGGGAAATGCTTTTTTTATAGGAAAATTTATATAGCTAGATATTTCACAAAACCCTCACAGTACTAGCTATTGCAATTATGTAAAAAATATGATATAATTTTAAAAGATTTTATGTGAAAAACTGAAAGGAATAACTATAATGAAATTAAAAAAAATACTTGCGTTAATGCTGTCATGTTTAACACTTATGTTAGTGCTAACATCTTGTGGAAAATCCGACAAATCATCTGAAGAGGGAAAAAATAAAGAGGATATGATTGAGAAATCATTTACTGTGACATTGTATCCAGAGCATGCTCCAATTACTTGTGAAAACTTTGAGAAGCTAGTTAGCGAAAAGTTTTATGATGGATTAATATTCCATAGAGTTGTTGAAGGGTTTATGGCACAGGGTGGAGACCCAGAGGGCACAGGAAGGGGTGGAGCTCCAGAAACAATTAAGGGTGAATTTAAGGGAAATGGCGTTGATAATACACTTTCTCATAAAAGAGGAGTAATTTCAATGGCTAGATCAACGGAAAATGATAGTGCGTCAAGCCAATTCTTTATATGCTATAATGATGTTAGTTCCTCATTAGACGGTAGCTATGCTGCTTTTGGCGAGGTTACAGATGGTATGGATGTTGTTGATGAATTTCTAAAGGTTGAAAGATCAGTAAATAGCATGGGGGAAATTGCAATACCAATTATAGATATTACAATTAAAAAAGCTGAAATGATTGATGATGACGCTGATGGAAACCCACGTGTAAAGTTTACAATGAACTATAAATACTAAGAATAATTAAATATAAGATAAGAAAAACTCTTGTAACATTAATTTGAACCCAAAAAATCAGACGAATTTTCAATAACAAACTATTTAAATCGACCAAGCTCTCGCTTGGTCTTTTTTTGTTGCGTATTTCTTTAGGTAATAGTGCGTTATAGACTATTAAATTATATAATGAAATAGTCTATATGCCGAGGTGAGATATGTATTAAAATAAAAAATATAGGAAAATATATTTAACACATTTAAGGTGGAGATAAAAATGGTACGACTTAGAGTTTTAGAGATTTTAGAGAAAAAAGGTAAAACAAAGTATTGGTTATACAAACAACTAGGCATGAGCTATCAAAACTTTAATAGAATGGTTAATAATCAAACTCAGTCTATTAAATATAGTAATTTAGATGCACTATGCCAAATACTAGACTGTGAGCCAGCCGATTTATTTGATTATGATTCAAAAGATTAATTACAATCGGTTTAAATTCTCCTGTATACCTTTGTTTGGTTTTTTGGCATAAAAATGCTCCCCTTTATTAGTTTCAATTGCGGTATATTTTTATTATACCACTTTGTCTAACAAAAGGGGAGCAAATCATTATATTCATGAGAGTTTTTAATTTCAAAAAGTATATATTTTATAATTTCTGGATTAAGAGATACCGTATCTAACAACAAAACATTTTATTTATCAGCAAAAGTATCAAAATATCCTTGAACAAGAATAATTGGAGTACCCTTGTCACCACTTCCGCTTGTTAGGTCGCAGAGGCTTCCTAAAAGGTCGGTTAAACGTCTAGGCGTTGTTCCTTGTGATGCCATGCTGTTAACGAGATTGTCCTGCTTATTCTTAATCATTTCTTTTATAGCTTCGCCAGCTTCTTTGCCAGCCTTGTCACCAATAGCGTTGTCAGCTAAGTATTTTAGCTTAATTTCATTTGGTGTTCCCTCAAGACCAGAAGTAAATCCTGGCGAAACAACTGGATCAGCAAGCTCCCAAATTCCGCCAACTGGATCTTTAAAAGCGCCATCACCATATATCATAACTTCGATTGTTTTTCCACAAAGCTCTTTAAACCTAACCTGTGTTTTCTCAACAAATTCTTGACAATCCTTAGGGAAAAGCTTAACAGTTGTGTCTGTTGCAAGGTTTGAGCCTAAAAGTCCATATTGTGGGTGAAAACCACTTCCGTTAACTGATTCTGTCAAAATCTCATCAATGCCAAGAACTTTTTCAGCACCAGCGGCATAAAGAGATTTTTTTGAACGAAAACGTGTGTGAATGTCAGCAGTAATAACCTCTTTTGTGTATTTCAAAACCTCACGAGGGTCGTTAGCCATAATAATAGTGGCTTTTCCACAGGTCAGTTCTTTGTAGTAGTTTATATAATCTACACCAGTGAATGGGTGAATAACTTCTCCGAATACAGCTCTAAACTCATCTTCAGTGAAAACATCTGTGTAAGGATTAACGTTCTTTTCGTCAAGCTGTTCCCAAGTGATAAGTGGATTTCCCACTTCATCGGCAGGATAGCTTAGAACAAGATAAATCTTGTCAACTCCCATTGAAATTCCCTTTAAAATTTGTGAAAATCTGTTTCTGCTAAGGATAGGGAGGGTTAACCCAACAACTCCTTTTGGGAATTTAGTCTTTACATCAGCTGCGATTTGATCTAGTGACGCATAGTTTCCTTGCGCTCTTGCGAGTACAGATTCAGTTACGCCAACAACATCACGGTCACGAAGTTCGAAACCGCTTTCCTCTGCAGCATCTATAACAGATTTAGCAACGATTTCAACTAAATCGTCTCCCTGCTTTATAATAGGGCATCTTACACCACGAGAAATAGTTCCAATTAATCTCATTTGTATACATCCTTTCAAAAAAGTCCTAAATATCATCGGATACTATTATTATACTATAGTTTAATACATAAGTAAAAGGCATTAATCTTATATCTGATATAAGTAAAACTTATATTGCTTCGTAATAATATATTACAAGCTTTTTTGAGATGACTAACAACCTTCGACTTTTAAAAATGACTAATGGATTATTAGAAATAACTACTAATAACTAATAACTAATTGCTAACTATTAGCTATTTACTAGAAACAATTAAATTCTAACGATTGTCAACAAACAACAAATACAAATAACTAGCAACTAGCAACTAGCAACTAGCAGGTTTTCTGTTTTTTATGCAAGTGAACATAAATTTATAAAAGCCAAACCATTGCATAAAAAGTTAAATAATGGTATAATTAATAAGAAGGAAAGGTGGTTATTAAATGAATAAAAAAATATTAGGTTTTTTTATTTCTTTTAGTGCAGTGTGTTTAATGCTACCAGCGTTACTCAACCCTATGGTTGCTAATGCTGACGAAATATTATTAAATATAGATAAAAATAATAAGCATTACCCAACAAATGTCAAAATAATTCATCGTACGGATTCAACATCCACAGATGAAGATAGTTCAGACAACAAACTAGTTGACATAGCGAATTCCACAATAACTCTTGATAAAACAAGCGTGGATTTTACCGGAGCAGAAATTAAAGTTGGTGTTACAGTTGCCTATGATGGAAAAACCTTAGCAAAAGATGTGGATTATACCATAAGCTACTCCAATAATATTAATGCAGGTACTGCTAATGTTAAAATAACTGGTATTGGTGAGTATTTGGGTGAGAAATCAGCTAGCTTTACAATAAATAAGCCAGCAACTGTTTCTCCTCCTAAAAAGCTTGTAACAACAGGTTCAACCTCAAGCAGTATGCATTTAAGCTGGACAAAATCCAACTCGGCGGACGGATATCGTATTGAAAGGCTTAATAATAATAACTGGATAACCTGTGGTGAAGCTGGCGGAACAACCTATGCCGATACAGGACTTTCTGGTGCAACTACATACCAATATCGTGTATCAGCTTTTAAAAATTATAATGGAACTAAAATTTATAGTAGTAGCATTTCGGCGAGCTTTGTCACGAACCCAAATAAAGTGTCGAATATAAAAGCCTCTAGCTTGACTAATACCTCGCTTTCACTAAACTGGAGTGCTTCTAAAAACACTAATCTTTATGTTGTGTCAATTCATGATGGAAAAACCAATACCTATAAAGCTATCGGGAATACAACAGGACTTAGTTATAATATTAGTGGATTACCTTCTAATAGTATAATAAATTTAAGGGTTCAAAGTGTAACAAAAATAGGCGATAGATATTACTATTCAAATGGTAGCAATTTTTCAATTAAAACTTTAAAAAGCCTTAATGCAGTTACCTCATTAAAAGCAACCTCTAGTAGCAATAATATTACAATCTCATGGGGTGCTGTAGCTGATGCAACTGGATATGAAATTTATTATTCATCAAGTACAACTGGAAATGGAACTCTTTTAAAAGAAATAACCTCTGGAGGTACAACTAGCTATACAACGTCTTCTTTTCCAAAAGATAAGAGCTATAATATAAGAGTTAGAGCAGTTTTAAAGAAAGATGGCGGTGTAGTAACTGGCGAATATTCTCAGTGGATAAAAAAGAGAGTGTTTAATAATATTAACTTTAATGAAATAATGAAAAGCTATACAAATTCCAAGAACGTTACAACTGTTAACGCACAGGGCTATTCAATTTCAAAATCAAAGAAAGATGCCTTGTTAAATGCCTTAAAGCTTAATG
Source organism: Clostridiales bacterium (assembly GCA_012800685.1). GTDB lineage: Bacteria > Bacillota > Clostridia > Oscillospirales > Ruminococcaceae > JAAZZIT01. The sequence continues at coordinate 5,394 of JAAZIT010000018.1, read as the reverse complement.
GAACAAACGCAGGATTCTTAATGTATGATTTAGAAAGTGGAGCAGTTGTTGCATATAACGCAAACACATATTTTGGAACAGCTAGTACAGTTAAGCTTCCTTATATGCTTTATGCATTAAAGGAAATGGAGGACGGAAGTCCAAATCTAGATACAAAGATTACATATAAAAAAGAAGATAAGCATGGTGGAGCTGGAGTAATTCAGAAATCAAAAATCGGAACTCAATATACAATAAAGAGCGTTTTTGAGCATATTGCTAAATATAGCGATAATACGGCGTATTATATGCTTCAAAGAACATTTCCATATCAAGGATATAATAAATATATCTCATCACTAGGCTGTAGAACAAGTATAAACTCATTAACTAGGTGGGGGGTAGTGTCGGCATCTGATTCCACAAGAGAATGGATTGAAATGGAAAAGTACTTAAGGACAGGAAAGTATAAGGACTTTATGAAAACACAGCTTTCAACCACAATTGCTGGATATTTTAGGGAAGGTTTAAATAGAAAGTATACCGTTTACTCTAAATCAGGCTGGACAGAAAACAATTCAAACGATACAGCCCTTATTATGGCTGAACACCCATATATACTAGTATGCTTCACTAATGGGACTTCATCTTATAAACCTAAACAGGTTGCAAGAGCAGCGGAAGATATTCACAATGAAATGTGGGCGCACTATAATAAATAATATTAATTTTAATAAACCCTTAAGTTGCCGAAAAGGCAGTTAAAGGGTTTATTTTTTTAGCCTTTAAAGACATAAAAAGCAAATCGTGAGACAACTGTTGTTATCTGCTCTTTTATATGATGAATTTAGTAAAATCCAAGCTTTTCATCATGAAAATAGGATAAAAGAGATTAAAGTATAATATTTAACAATTAATTTTCATTTAAGCCAAACGGCATTACTTTTAATATCAAAAATAATTTAATTTCGTCGGGGGGTTATTTTTTAAATAACTAGCTAACTAGGATAACAGCGTATTCTTAAAGGTCTAGCTGTATTTCCTCCTTAAAAATTGTTAAAGCTAAAATCTTTAGTTGTATTATTATATCAAATGATGTCCACTAAATCTATAAACTATCAAGCCGTTCTTAATGTGCTCCATTAACACTCGAATTGATAATTATGAATTCAAGTCAAAACAAATAACATTAATTTAACCAATTAACAAATGCGTAAAATTTGAGCCTTATCTAAATTGTTATTTTAAAATCAGTAATATAAAAATAAATAATACGTAAAACCTAAGTATTTAATTAATCTTGTATACATATTTATATTTTTAATCACTTTTCCATTAAATCAAAATTACTGTGAAAAACTTATACTTTGACAATGGTGTATTGAACAGCAAAATATAACGAAATTAAACAATATTAGGCGAATAAATGCTTAATATTGTTTTGATTATTTGTTAAAAATCAAAAACACATTTGCTTTTCAGACGCCATTTGAGCATGGCGAAATATTATTAATAACCTTTCGGTGACAATCACATTTATAATTAATTAATAATATTCACCAAATTACAAATCATCTCTAAACAAATTGAAAATTGTTTATATATTATTTATCCAACAATTGTTGAATGTTATAGAAATATGTATAAATTTGATATATAATAGTTTTAAGGGAAGAAATTTTAACACTAATTCAAATTATGTTAATCTAAAAGCCCTACATATTAAATAAAAAAACTATAAATCAGAATTGTTATCATCATATTTTATTCAGAATTTGTAATATAATGATAAGGTTTTGTTTTCGAGCTCTTTTGTTAACCCCCATTTATCGCACAATAATAACAAATTTTTAATTTGTTCTGACAATGCTACTGTTTTAAGGTAAAAGATTAAAAATATATCCTTGTTAATATTGTTGCTATCTGATAGTTAATAGTAAATTTTTAGCAATTGAAGTTAATAGCCTTTAGCTGTTAGTCGATACTAACTATTAATAGTCATTCATTAATCGACAGTCGATAGTGCCTATAAATAGTAGATACCTAGCAGTTAGTAATAAATAGCCGATATTTAATATTCAGTATTTAACACCTAACAATATAAACAAAGGATTAGAAGGAAGGATAGAGCTGTAATGAAAGATAAAACGAAAAATAAATTAAAGGACGTTTCTGTTTGGGTTTCCATATCCCTTGCTTTAGCAATATTTGCTACTATAGGAATAACTATTGCGAACCTTGTAATAAATACGGAGAGACGTGCAAATAGTTTTACTGTGGGTAGAGTAGAAATAGATTTAACGGAAAAAGAGTGGCATAACGTTACTTCTGATGAAAGGATAGTTTATCCAGGAAGAACAGTTAAAAAGGACCAAAGGTTACTAATTTGGGTAAAAATGACGCTTATGTTTATCTTGAGGTACAAGTTCCAAGAGAAAAGGTTAGGGTATTTGATAGTAACGAAAGTATTTCCACAAGTGAATATCGGGATTTATTTACATTTGAAATTAATACTGGATGGACTTTAATGAATAGCACAGTGTCTGGGGATAGCTCATATAAAACCATAGTATATGCCTATACTGCTGGCGTGTTAGAGCCCCAAAAAACAACACCTGCCCTTTTTGATACAGTTAAGTATGTAGAAGTACTTGAGGGTGAAATTGAACAGGGTAAGTTCTTAGATATGCCTATTAATGCTGTTGCAATACAAGCGGATTATTTAGATATAGATGGCAGTAATTTAGCAGGAAAAATTAAAAATGCCTATGAAAAATATAGACTTGAGGCAGAAAAATAAGAAAGGGGGATACAGACAGTGAAAAGAAAAGTGATTTTGCTCACTTCATCTTGCTTATTTGTAATGATTTTATCATTTGCAATTACATATGCACTTTTGATTTCCCAAGACAAAGCTGTAAACTCTTTTGAGGTAGGACAAAACACTATTGAGGTTGTTGAAGAATATGAACCACCTGAGGAGATTACTGGTGGAACTGTAATCGTAAAAAAACCTTATGTTAAAAATAAAGGGAATCTACCATGCTTTGTAAGAATGCGTGCGGATTTTTCAGATAGTAAGGCTATAGAATTTTGTGAGGAAATAAAAATAAATGATAAATGGGAGTACAATACAAAAGACGGATACTATTACTATAAAGAAGTTTTAAAAGTTGGTGAAGAAACAGAATATTTATTTGAAGAAATAAAAATCAAAGAATTTAAAGAAAATGGTACGGATTCATATACGAAAGCTAATATGATTGACTTTGATATTAATATATATGCTGAGTCAATTCAGCATACTGACCATGAGGGTGAATGTGAACAAGAGGAATACAAAACCGTATGGCTGTGGAATTGAAAGGAGGGTGAAGAATAGTGAGAGGGATATTTAAGAAACAAAAAACTAATAAAATTTCCAGAAAAATCATTTCTGGTATGCTTACAATTATAATGTTAATGGGCTCATTTTCTATACCTACTTCAATGAATACTGTTAAGGCTACTGATGGTGATTCTAATAATGGAGGATTTTCAGTTAAAATAAACTGGAATGGAACTGGACAAACCCCAAATCTTTATGAGTATAAGTCAGAAACAACTGAATACAAATTAGTTCGATTAAAGGTTGCATATAAGAACAATGATGTAGAAAACACATATGCCCCAGGTCAATTAGTTATAACAGTTCCTGGATTAAAAAATGCTGTTCGTTCAGGAAATAGTGGAACACCTGTTGCAATTGCTGCCGACCTTGCTGCTATGGGAACAAAATATTATGACTGGAACTATACTTATAATAGTAAAAAAGACACCTATACTTTTGTTAATAACTTTAAAATCGACGTACACTCGTCATTTGAAGGAAGCTTTGAAATTATTTGGAATTTACATTCAAGAGATACAATTCATAATTATTCTCAAAATCTTAGTGCAACATTGCGTACCGCACATGCTGAAACGACTACAAGTGATGAGATTAAGTATACACAAGCTCGCACAAGGGATGAATATACAGTATCTAAATCGGCTTCGCAGCTATATAATGCTGATGGGTTGACTGATGCACTTCCTGATGGTACAACAAAGGATCAATATACATGGGCTGAATATACTGTAAGAGGAATAGATAGAAATAAAGCCCGTGATGTTAATGGTGCAGAAAGATTTGATTTATGGTTTCCGGAGGGTACAATAGTACAAGGCGGAGGCGTAGTAAAAACCGAAAACATTCAAACTATTGGCGGTATAAAATATGAATGCTGGTCATTAGTAAAGGACATAAATTACAGCACTTTAAATCCATATATTGAGGGTATAAAAGTAGCATATCCAAATGATAAATATGGTGGCAGGAGGGTAACAAGCTATGTAAATATTATGGGTACATATTTTGATGAAACCCAAGAAATGGAATTAGCTAAGAACGCATTAACTATTGACTTAGCTAATTATGGTTTTATGGATTTACCTGGAGATATATATGATGATATAAAACAAACCTTTGGTGTAAAAAACAAATATGTTGAGAACCATTGTACAGGTGACAGGAATTGTTATAAATATGGTGCGATTAGTCATATTCATTTGTTTAATGGTAAACAAGAATACACCTCAAATTTTAAATATACCTTAAACTATAGTGAAAAATATGCAGATTATTATGACATTGAGTTTGTTGACGATTTTATGGATGTTGTTCTCAAGGACGGTTCATTATACCAGCTTAAAGATACTGAATATCACTTTACGAAGGTAGAAATTCCGTCAAATTTAAACATTCTAAACTTAAATAAAATACCTGTTGCTGCTGATAAATATGATGTAGAAATATATATACGCAGGGCTGGTGCAGAAAAATTTGAAGAAACACCATTTACTACAGTTAAAATAACCAGTGAAACACAAACTATTAATGTCCCTGAGGATACAGTTGGTGTAAAGATAATTATACGTAGAGTAGATGAATGCTTTAATATTGGAACTTTTTCTAATGTCAATAATGGAATTAAAGTTAAGTATGTATTCCATGTTAAAAATCCAGATATTCGTACAGATAGCGGAAAACATACAAACTTAATGTATACCAAGCTATATAGCAGTAGGGGTAATGAATACACATGGGTTAATAATGATTATGGTTATAATACTTATGATAATGACCGTGAATATTACCGTGATATTATTACTTATGGAAATTCATTTGACCGTGAGGCTGCCGACATTCATATTTTAGAGATTCCAAATCAGTATCATATTAGAAATAATATAGTAGCATTAGCGGAGAGTAAAGAAAACTATAACTTTACAGGTTCTATGTTTACAAATTTCACTTTAGGTGATGGAAATACATTAGAAAAATTTTCAATGTATACTATTATTCCTGAGGGGCTTAGGTTAAATGAGCTTTAT
>JAAZIT010000257.1 GCA_012800685.1 Clostridiales bacterium | reverse complement strand
TTTACATACACACCCACTTCACTTTGTAAAAATCCAGCTCCTGCATATCCAGTTACATAAACATCAAGCGCCAAAGCACTTTGATGCTCGCTTGCACCAGGAGGAACAGCTGTTTCAGCCCCAAGCTCGTCATAAAGCTCTTGTTGCTCCTCGGCAGTTCTAACGCTGCTCATAACAAAAAGCTTTTGGTCGAATTTATCAATTACGCTTTGTGAAAGCTTAGCATAATCGGCTGTCATGCTTTTATTCATCATAACAGTTGAGGTTTTGTATTCCTCAATATCAGCCACAAAATCCTCGCTTAGCGTATAATTAGTATTTATCAGCATTAAAGATTGATTAAAATCGACGTTTTCTCTCCTAGTAAACTCGCCAACGAGAATCTTTTCAACATCGTCATTATCAATCTTAACCACAGTTGTAACTGTTTTTCCAACTCCAATACCAAATAATTTCTTCACTCTGTATTTTAGTAGCGGTTTAGTTTGAATTAATATTGCCGCTACAACAGCCATTACAACAACAAGTATGGCAATAATTAATAGCACTATTTTAAGCTTGCTTTTTTTCTTATTGTTGTTTTCTATAATATCTACATTAATCTCTTTTTTTGTAATTTGGTTCAAAAAATATCCTCCTAGGTTTTAGAAAAGCCCTGAAATATTTCCAACATTGTCACAGTCAATTTTATTAGCAGCAGGAACCTTTGGAAGTCCTGGCATAGTCATAATATCCCCTGTGTACGCAACGACAAAACCAGCACCTGCTGAAAGCTTTACATCACGAACAGTAATTTCAAAGTTTTCAGGCTTTCCTAGCTTTGATGGGTCATCTGAAAGTGAGTATTGAGTTTTAGCAACACATATAGGAATATTTCCATAGCCTAAATCGTTAATTTGTTTAATTGATTTTTCCGCCTGAGCTGTAAATGCCACACCATCAGCACGATAAATCTCTTTAGCAATCATCAAAAGCTTTTCTTTTATGCTAAGATTTTCGTCATATATTGGTTTAAACTGACTTTCATTATTCGAAATTACATCACATACCTTTTGGGCTAAATCTCTTCCGCCCTCGCCACCTTTTGCAAAAATCTCGGCAAGTGATACTTGAACGCCTATCTCCTCACAGGTTTCTCTAATTACTGCTATTTCAGCCTCTGTATCTGTGTAAAAACGGTTTATAGCCACAACAACAGGTACACCGAATTTCTGCATATTTTCAACGTGAGTTTTTAAATTTACAGTTCCCTTTTTAAGTGCTTCAATATTTTCATTTGTAAGCTGGTCTCGTGGAACACCACCGTTATATTTAAGTGCTCTAATTGTTGCAACTAAAACAACACAATTTGGTTTTAGTCCAGCAAAACGGCATTTAATATCAAAGAACTTTTCAGCACCTAAATCCGAGCCAAAGCCTGCTTCAGTTATGCAGTAATCCCCTAGCTTTAAAGCAAGTCTTGTAGCCCTAACCGAGTTACAGCCGTGTGCAATATTAGCAAAAGGCCCACCATGCATAATAGCAGGAGTGTTTTCAAGTGTTTGTACTAAATTAGGCTTCATTGCGTCCTTTAAAAGTGCTGTCATTGCACCGCAGCAACCTAAATCTTTAGCAAAAACAGGTTTTCCGTCATATGTGTAAGCCACTAAAATTCTTTCAAGTCTAGCCTTTAAATCATCTAAATCTGATGCTAAACAAAGAATTGCCATAACCTCAGACGCAACTGTTATTTGAAAGCTGTCCTCTCTAGGAATTCCGTTAAATTTTGAGCCTAGTCCAACTATAATATCTCTTAGGACTCTATCATTCATATCAAGACAACGCTTAAACATTACTGTGCGTTGGTCGATATTTAAATCATTTCCTTGCTGCATATGGTTGTCAAGAATTGCACAAAGGAGGTTGTTTGCAGCAGTAATAGCATGCATATCCCCTGTAAAATGAAGGTTAATGTCCTCCATAGGTATTACTTGAGCGTATCCACCACCAGCTGCTCCGCCTTTAATTCCAAAAACTGGTCCAAGTGATGGTTCTCTTAGTGCCAAAACAGCATTTTTTCCAATCTTAGCCATTGATTCAGCTAATCCAACCGAAATAGTTGTTTTACCCTCACCTGCTGGAGTTGGGTTTATTGCAGTAACAAGCACAAGCTTTCCGTCCTCTTTATTCTCAAGCTTTTTAAAAAGCCCCTCTGACAGCTTTGCTTTGTAATGTCCATATGGTTCTAAATCCTCTTCACTAATTCCAAGGTTTTTTGCAATCTCAGTTATTTTCAGCATTTCCGTCTGCTGAGCAATTTCGATATCTGTTAGCATAATATACCTCCATTATAAAACTCATATTCATATTATAACATTACGCCGTTGTCGTTTCAAGTGGCAAAGCAACTATAATTACACTATTAAATAGAATCTTTTCTTAACTTTTTTACATTTCGTTTGTAAGATTATACTCTATAGGAAGAATATTTCTATTTTTCCTATAACTTTAGTTTTTTTAACAAAAAAGGATAACTCTTTTTATAAGTTATCCTTTAATATTAAATTTTATTTTTTATCGTCTTTTTCAGCTTGAATATTGTTGTCATCCGAAATAACGCCTTGAACTTCTATCTCATCGCCAAGCTCGTCATCATCTTCATCAATATCATCAACATTTATTTTGCCTTCCATTAGCTTGTAGAAATCCTCCGAATCAATCTTTTCAAACTTAAGCAAATACTTAGCAATCAAATGAAGCTTGTCAACATGAGCATTAAGAATATCTTCCGCTCTAACAAAGCTGTCTTCAATAATTTCTCTAATTTCACTATCAATTTCAGCAGCAATATTTTCACTATAAGAATTTCCGCTTGTATAATCTCTTCCGAGGAAAACTTGATGCTCATCATTTCCATAAACAACAGGTCCAAGCTTTTCGCTAAAGCCATATCTTGTAACCATACTTCTCGCAGTTGAGGTTGCACGTTCAAGGTCGTTTGAAGCACCTGTAGAAATATCATCAAGAATAATCTTTTCAGCAACACGTCCACCAAGAAGAACAACTATATTCTCATACATTTCATTCTTTCTAACGTATGCCTTATCCTTTTCAGGCAATGACATAGTATATCCACCAGCATGGCCACGTGGTATAATGGAAACCTGATGAACCCTATCCTGTGTTTTACAGTAATAGGTACAGATTGCGTGTCCACCCTCATGGTAAGCTGTAAGTCTCTTTTCTTCATCACTAACAACCTTTGATTTTTTCTCTGGTCCTGCGATAACCTTAATTGATGCCTCTTCCATATCCGCTTTAGTGATAGCCTTTCGGTTCTTTCTAGCAGCAAGAAGACTAGCTTCATTTACAAGGTTTTCAAGGTCAGCACCTGTAAAGCCAACTGTTGTTTTTGCAATAACCTTTAAGCTAACGTCTGGAGCAAGAGGTTTATTTCTTGTGTGTACCTTTAGAATCTCTTCTCTTCCCTTAACGTCAGGGTATCCAACTAAAATTTGTCTGTCAAAACGTCCTGGTCTTAAAAGAGCTGAGTCAAGAATATCAGAACGGTTTGTTGCGGCCATTACTATTATTCCTTCATTTCCAGTAAATCCGTCCATTTCAACTAGAAGCTGGTTAAGTGTCTGTTCACGCTCGTCATGTCCACCACCAAGACCAGCACCTCTTTGCCGTCCTACAGCGTCAATTTCATCAATAAATATTATTGCAGGTGAGCTTTTCTTTGCCTGCCCAAATAAGTCTCTAACTCTTGATGCACCAACACCAACAAACATTTCTACGAAATCAGAGCCCGAAATTGAGAAGAAAGGAACTCCTGCTTCTCCTGCTACTGCTCTTGCAAGAAGTGTTTTACCAGTTCCTGGAGGTCCTAAT
>JAAZIT010000256.1 GCA_012800685.1 Clostridiales bacterium | reverse complement strand
ATCGGTTCTGGTAAAATCGCTCCCAGTCACGAGGAGTATCTGTTGTAACAATGTGCTTGTCTGGGCTTACTGTAGCTTCTTTACTAAAGTAGATGAGTTTATTGAGTAGGCTCATAATAAAAGCGTGTTAGGTTAAAAATAGAAGGCAAAGATGACGCTTGCTTTTTTCTTGTTAGTATTGATTGTGAGAAAGTGAATTTTCAATAAATATACAATATCAATAAACATTAAACAAATGAATTCGGAGAAATTACTGTGTCAATAAAAGAATTAACATTGCAACCTTTCTCAGCTATCTTTATTAAGATAAAGTGCTCATTTGTAGTTAATAAATGACCAGGTTTTGTTTTTGTTTATTTTTCTTAGAAAAGGGTTCTTAAGATTTAAATTCCAATATGATAAAGATGAGAATGAGTTCTTTATAAAGCTTTTTTCACAAACAAATAATCTTTACCTACAGAGTAAAACATGCCAAAGGCAGCAACGAACCAAGCCAGCACTGCAATGTAAATGAAAAAGGCAGGTATTATCATTAAGAATGACAGGTTAAGCGCTTGTGATAATTTTATTGTACAAGCAGTGTACATTCCCATAGGGAATATCATTCCCCAATACTGAGGATGGTATTTTAGAGGAAGTTGTTTAAAAACATGTCGCCATAAACCTAATATGACGATAAGTGGAATCCACCATGTGCCTATAGCCCAGAAAAAGAGCGTGAAACCTTTTAAAAAAGGAAGTATGTCACCTATAAAGGACCATTGTTCTATGTTCAAAATGATGCTTGAACCAGCTAAAGTAGAAATAGCTACAGCACCCATATTAATCCAATAAGCAGGAGCGAACTCTTCGGCACGCATCTCAAAAAAAGACATTCGATATACAATGAGTGTGATGATAATAATATAAAACATGCAACCACAAAGGAACATAGCTAATGCAAAGAATGAAACAAGTTCGTTAGTAAAGGGAATATGTCCAGTTAGTTGACTTGCAAGAATAGATACCGATTGAGTGGATACAATAATTAATAACCATACTCCACTGATTGCTTTGTTGATAGGGGGCTTGTCTTTTTTTACAGTGAAAACTGTAAAAACTGTATAGATCAGTATCAACCATGCAATACTACCTATGTAAAAGAGAATAGATGCAATTATGAAGTTGTTGATTATAACTATAAACTGGGTGCCTAAAACGCAAGTAGCGGCTACATAGGTTAGAAATCCTGGACTCTTTGCAAGGTCTTTAATATCCTCAATGACATTTTTGGGATAAAGAACAAACCTTAAAATATAGAGGAAGCTCATAAAAAGGTATGCCGCTATATTAAAATAGAAAAGCGGTTTTGCTATATATATGAAGTTGAGATTGTATGAAGCTATAGACACAATACCTGTTGCCATTACCAATGCAAAATAGGCAGTAGGCAAAATAGAGAGGTCGCGAAGGAATGTGGCAAAAATCAATTTTCTTTTAGTCATCTGTGATGAGTTTTAAAGT
>JAAZIT010000255.1 GCA_012800685.1 Clostridiales bacterium | reverse complement strand
GAAAGTATTCATTTATGTGACTTCCCAATTGTAGATGAAGATTGGATTGACAAAAAGCTTGAAGAGGACATGAAAGAGGTTCTTCAAATTGTTGTTCTTGGACGTGCAGCTAGAAATGGTTCAAATATTAAGAATAGACAACCACTAGCAGTTATGTATGTTAGTGCTAGTCAGGTTCTTGACAAGTTCTATACTGAGATTATTGAAGACGAGCTTAATATTAAGAGTGTTGAGTTTATAAATGATGTTTCAGGACTTGTTGATTATAAATTTAAGCCTCAGCTAAAAACATTAGGACCAAAGTATGGAAAACAGCTTGGTGAAATCAGAACAGCTCTTTTGGAGCTTGACGGTTCAAAGGCTAAATCAGAGCTAGATAAAAATGGTGAAATAAAAATAAATATTTCTATAGGTGAAATTTCTTTGGCAACAGAGGATCTTTTAATCGAATCGCAACAGAAAACTGGATTCTTTACAGTATCTGAGGGTGAGGTTACAGTTTCACTTGACACTACTCTTTCTAATAAACTAATTGAAGAAGGCTTTGTTCGTGAAGTGATAAGTAAAATTCAAACAATGAGAAAAGATTCAGGCTTTGATGTTATGGATAATATTAATGTTTATATTGGCGGTAGCGGAAGTGAAAAAGTAAGCCAATTTGTTCAAAATAATGCTGATGAAATTAAACATGATGTTCTTGCAAATGAAATTATATTTGACGTATCAGATGTAACTGACAACGTTAAAGAATGGGATATTAACGGAGAAAAGGTAATAATCGCGGTAGAAAAAGTTTAATAAATAAATAAAACCACGAAGCTTTTAAAGGTTTCGTGGTTTTAATTTTTATCAGCAATTTTACATTACAAAATCAAGTATTTCTATTTAAATTCCGCTACAATCCTAGTTTTATAATGCACGGCTACTTGTAATTGAGTAAAGTAAATAAGCTTCACACTATATGTGAAAGTCTTTAAAACTACATAAAATTAACAACGCTATTGTAAAGATTTAAGCCTTTACAATAGCGTCTGCTAACATTTTATAAAGCTATGCTAAATTTCTATCTATTCTTCATTTTCAGCAATAGATTTTGCAATATTTGGGTCAATATTATCAAAAATAACAGATTTGCTAAATTTTAAGGCTTGGGTTAAAAGCTCTTCATTGCTTGCAGTCCAGGTCAAAAACTCACAGTTGTTTTCAAAGGCATCTATAATAGGCTTTACACCTATGCATCTTAAATCATAGGCGATAAAATTTGGCTTTGATATATATTTCCATACAGTTGGCTTTGAACAGATTTTTCTGGATATATATTTTAAAGACATTTTCTTTTTGAAGCATGACACAAGCTGTCCTCTAGTAACGTGTGATGCATGACGATTAAACCACATTAGCCTAAATGGGTTAAAGCTCATAACCGACCAGCTACCCTTATAGCTTTTCATTAACTTGTCTAGTCGTTTTTCAAGAGTGCCTATAGGAGCGCCACCTTTTATTTCAATAAAGATTGGTACTTTTCCATCAACAAGCTTTAAAACCTGTGAAAGGGTGGGGATATGCTCATTAGTATTACTCAAATTTAAAATACTAAGCTGTTCGTAAGTGAAATCAGAAAGCTCTGCATCAATTCCAGTCATACGATTTAAATCACTGTCATGAAATACAACAATTTTGCAATCCTTAGTTAATCTCACATCAAGCTCAATAGCTATTCCGTTTAAAACAGCATTTTTAAAGGCTGAAAGTGAGTTTTCGGGGTAATTATCATTAAACAATCCTCTGTGCGCAATTAATTTTGGGTATATCATTTTTTCCTCCAATTCCATACATTATATTATTATACTTGCATTTTATTAAAAATCTACTATTAATTAATAAAAAGTTTCAATTATTCTTCACAAGTTCAACATAATAATGTCCTATAATTAAACTTATGTAAATTTAAGGGGGATTATCCTAATGATAAAAAAAATAGCCGCAGGTGTTGTTGCGCTAGTATTATCCATTTCAATGTTAACTGGGTGTAATGAAGGAAAAAACAGTTCTTCTAAGCCAGAGGATTCATCTGTTGTTGAAGTTACAAAAAGTAAATTAACAATTGACGGTAAGGAGGTTGATACTGACGGTCTTGTAATGATGACTATAAATGATGAATATGAAGTAGGCTATGAAGAATACCGTTATTATTTCCTAACTTTAATGG
>JAAZIT010000254.1 GCA_012800685.1 Clostridiales bacterium | reverse complement strand
CTGCATATATAAATGTTCCATTGTGTCCATATTCACAATTTGGAACACACATTACAAAGAACGCTGAAACTAATTTTACATTAGGAGCTGTTTTTAAAATTTGAAGTGCTGGTCTAAGCGTATTCGCTGTTGAATTTACTGCACCAGCCACCATACCGTCGGCCTCCCCTAGCTTTACCATCATTACTCCCCAATAAAGTGAGTTTTGCATGGTTTCGCGAGCTTTTTCTATGGTTACACCTTTATGTTTTCTAAGCCCATAAAAACTATTAGCATAATCTTCAAACTTTTTTGAAGTCTTTGGATTAACTATTGTTGCTCGACTAATATCCAAATCACCTTTAAGCTCGTTAATTTTTTCCTCTTCTCCAACAAGAACAATATTTGCGAAATCTTGCTCTAAGATCATGGCTGCGGCCTTAATGGTACGGATATCAGTGGCTTCAGGAAGAACTATAGTTTTTTTGTTTTCCTTAGCACGCTGTGTGATTCTTTGCAAAAATTGACTCATAATAAAAACTGCTCCTTTCAATTGCGCGTGATGAATAAATAATGTTATCTTTGTATATCTTAACAAATACTTACTAATAAAAACTATAACAATCCTTAATTTTTTTTGAAATCAAGTTATAGCTTAGGTATAGGGTAATGATATTCATAAGAAGTATTATAATACAAGTGTTTTTTGTATACAAGCGATAGCAAAAAAAATTAGCCAAATAATTTAAAAAGGTAGATTACTCTACCTTTTTATTTCAGTAATTTTCTGCTCTTTTTGAGAGCATTTCCTTTAGCCTATCAATATTCCTACCTGTTGAATTTTTGATAGATGTCGTTAATATATTAAATAAATCCCTTATTTCGGCTGTTTCTACATAGCGTTTAATCTTCATGGAAGTAGTTTTTATTAGATCTTCATAACTAAACACATAGTAACGAATCGTTTTATATACTGGCATAAGCTTGTTTACATCCTTAATAGCCTTATCAAGAAGTTTCTTAATTGCACTCTCATCCTCAGGACATTTTATGGCTTCAGTTAAATTTTCTTTATCTAATATAATCTTTGCACAAATCTCTACACTTCCATTGGTAATTGTTTCTCCCCATACCAATGATTCTTTTACATAAGGAATCTTATTTATATAGTTTTCAAGCTCTTCTGGAAACACCTTTTTACCATTGTTTAATACAATCATGGATTTTACTCTGCCGGTTACTTTAACAAGTCCCTTTCTATCAATGCTTCCCAAATCACCTGTATGGAACCAGCCATCAATGATTGCCTCATTAGTAGCCTCTTGATTTTCCCAATAGCCTAACATGACAGTATCACCCTTGATGACAAGCTCGCCTGTGCCCTTGAAATCAGGATTATCTACAGCAACTGTCACGCCAGGTAGCGGATTGCCACATGTGCCTGTTTTGCGAACAAAATCATTGCCACCGGCAACAACTGGAGATGTTTCAGTTAATCCATAACCTTGATAAACCCTAACACCAATATTCTCATAAAACTTTACGGTATCGACCTCCATACCAGCACCGCCGGTAACAATAACCTGAAGGTCTCCTCCAAAGGGTTCTAGGAGCTGTTTGAACAGTTTTCTTTTTAAATTTATGCCTAAACGACTAAGAAAGTTAGCAATGGACATTGATACCCTTACCTTTTTTTCCATGCCCTTTTTCTTTACTTCAGCCATTATACGCTCTTTAAATTTATCAAATATCAAAGGAACGCCTATAAGGCATGCAGGCTTATATTCAGTAAGGTTACCTGAAAAATATTTAAGCCCGTCACTTATACATATTGTGATACCCAAAAACAATGGAAATAATAATCCCGTAGTATTTTCAAAGGTATGAGAAAGTGGGAGTATTGAAACAACACTATCCCCTGGTTTAAAATTAACAACTCCACCAAGGGCCATAATATCAGCACAAATATTCTTATGGCTTAGCATAACAGCTTTAGAAGAGGCCGATGTTCCAGACGTAAATATTAAGACACTCAATACGTGAGGATCAATTGTTTTATCAACATACTTTTTGTAGCCTGAATTAAGCAACTCATATCCTTTTGTTAATAAATAATCAAAAGAATAAAAGCCATCATTTGCAACATCCTCATCATTTTCAGGATTCATACAGATTACTGCTTTAAGTTTAGTATTGTTTTTAGTTATGTCATTTACCTTTTCCTGAAAAGAACTTGAATAAACTAAAACGTCAACTTCTCCCCTATCAAGCATGGTTGTTATCTCATTTTCGGGCAACATTTTATCCAAAGGTACTGCTACACCAACCCCATTAACAGCCGCTAAGTATGAAACAACCCACTCATATCTATTCTCGCCAATTATGGCTACATGTGAGCCCTCAAGCCCTAAATCAAATAACGCACTTCCAAAAGCTCTAGTATCATTAATAAACTCTTTATATGTTTTGTTAATAACTTCATTACGAGGTTTATTACGGTATTTAAAAGCTATTTCATCTAAATAGTTTTCTTCGCACAATTCTAACATTTCTTTAAGTGTATCGATTTTGGGTACATCATAATAAGATTTCCCTGAAGTAATATTTATTAGGTTAAGGCTCATAGACTACTGTCTCCCTTGTAAGCATTTTTATTAAGTTTAACACTATTATTATTGACCAAACTTAAGTATATAATAACATTTCACAGCATGAAAGTACACATATAGTAGACAATTTAACAATTGCTCAAAATATAGGTTTACGTAAGTATTCCTATATGCATTAGATCAGTTTAATAATAAATAGGGTAAAAATTTCATATGCTAAGAATTAACCTTCTTAAGGGTAGATAACGCTTAATGCCCATTTCTTTTAGTATTTGCGTTCTTAATGCTTTGTACGTTTTATTAACCATATCAACCTCAGAATCAGTAATACTCTGATGGCCATATCGTACTTTTGAGAAGACTTCCGTTACTTCTCCGAATGTATACGGAAGATAAAATGTTTCATCTATTTTATCTGCAAATTCTCTAGCTGTCGTTCCTATCTCAATCTTGTATCCTTTGATGGATAGCCACTTTATCATATGATAGTACCTAATTAAGAGAGCTTTTTCCTTTTTAATTAT
>JAAZIT010000253.1 GCA_012800685.1 Clostridiales bacterium | reverse complement strand
GTAAAAGGAAATGTTATAACCTTCATAAAGGAGTATTTCGGACTTAATTTTAAGGGCGCAATATCGAAACTCAATGATGATTTTGGGTTAGGGCTACCTATAAATTCAAAGATGACATTGAGACAGAGAAAAGATTTTCTTTATAAAGCAAAGGAACGTGAGAGACTAAAAGAGCAAAAACGCATTAAGGAAGAAAATTATATAAAACTCCATAATTCATTATGGGACGAATGGACAAGACTTGATAATAATCGTAGAGATTACGCACCTAAATCGTTAGGCGATGATTTTCATTCTTTGTATGTTGAAGCAGTAAATAAAATAGACTACCAATCATATTTGATTGACTCTTTATTATAGGGGGTTTGGTATGTGGAACTAAGAGATAATGAAATACTAGTTTTTACGCCCCAAATGCTGTTAGGGGCAGAAGCTTTATATAGTGTTTATGATATAGAGGAAGAAACAGAAAGAGCGAGAATAATAGCATTAATGTCAGCGAGAGCAAAAGAGCTTAAACTTGAAAAAGAGTTTACAAACGTAATAAAAGCTTTTAATTCAGCAGAAAAGAAGCTTGCACAAGAATACACAAAGATGCAAGCTGAAACCGACGGGGAAATTCCTCTAAAGTTAGATGGTAAAGGTTTTCCACTTAACACAATAGAGAATTTTTTATTAATACTTAGGAATGACCCTGTTTTTTCGGGACTCAAATTTAATATGTTAACGTATGCACCAGAGATTGAGAAAAACGGCGAGACTCGAAGATGGGTTGATGCTGATGATAGCCAAGCACGAAGATATATCGAATTTGAACATAACATACATAATCAAAGTAAACTTGACGATGCACTAACAATTATATTTCGAGAGCGAGAATATCACCCTGTAAAAAGAATAATAGAAAGTGTTAAATGGGATGGCACAGAACGAATTCCTAAGTTTTTAATTAAATGGCTTAAATGTGAGGATTCAGATTATAATAGAGAGGTATCAAGGCTTATATTCTCAGGTGGAATTAACCGATTGTATAATCCAGGATGTAAGTTTGATGATGTAGCAATTCTGATAGGTACAAAGCAGGGTGAAGGAAAAAGCACATTCGTAAGATGGCTTGCTTTAAATGATGAATTTTTCAGTGAGGTTACAGAGATTGAAGGACAGAAAGGCATGGAGGCTCTTGAGGGAGCTTGGGTATGTGAGATAGCTGAGTTATTGGCGCTTACACGGACGAAAGACCAAGAAGCGGTGAAAAGTTATATCACGAGACAGAACGACCGTTATAGACGTCCTTTTGACAAGCGTGTTACAGACCATAAGAGACAATGTGTGTTTGTTGGAACAACAAATAAAGAGCAGTTTCTTACAGATAAAACAGGAAATAGGCGGTTTTATCCTGTAAAAGTAAATCAGAGTGGTTATGACCTTTTTGACCGTGAAGATGAACTTAAAACAGAAATATTACAATGCTGGGCTGAGGCAAAAGTTAAGTTTGAAAAAGGAAAAATGTTTCCATATGCTAATCGAGATTTGGTATCTGAAATACGCAAACATCAAAACAGTGCAGTTGAAGATGATTACCGTGAAGGACTCATAATTGATTATTTAAAAGATAGAGAAGAAGTATGTATTTTAGAGTTATGGAAACGAGCGTTAGATAATGAGTTTTCTAAACCTACAAAAAAAGATAGCAACGAGATAGCATTAATTTTACAGGCGACAGGTAAATGGAAAAGAGAGGAAAAACCAAAACGATTATATAATTATGGCTTACAAAAAGTTTGGGTTAGAGAAAATAAAGTTATTGATATAGCAAATGAATATAAAGACCCTTTTGGCGATAGTTAACAATAATTATTGTTGATTGTTAGTTAAAATGACGAATAAATGTTACTATCTTTTTAGTTGGTAACACTTGGTAACAAGTTGGTAACACCTGAAAAAACGTTGTTTTATATATAAAATGACTGATTGTTACTATCTTTTGTCTTAAACTTATTAATTATAATATTAAATATATATATTATATATTATTATACTCTTAGGAAACTTGGTAACAAAATAGGGCAAAAAGAGCTACAAACGCTATAAAAACGTTGTTACCAAAGGTTGTTACCAACTAAAAGCGTTAGTAACAAGAATTGGAGGTTAAAGATATGGAAATCAAAGATATAAAATGCAATTTAAGAATGAGAAGTGAAGTTAAATATGGCGGACATGCTTATTATCTAGTCGCTTGTAGATTAAGATATGACAGACAGAAAAATAAATTCATTTACGATGCTGAATTGTTAGACGAAAGAGCAAATAGCAAAATGGTTGTTCCTTTGGAAAGTGTCGAGGTCATGTATTGGAGCTTATGAATAATAATGATATAAATAATTAAAACATACTATAAAATATAAGTTGGGGGAGAAAAAATGACAACTGTAAAAATTGAATATAAAGGTAAAACTATATTAGCAAGTGTAAGCGATGAGGTTGCAGACGATCTAAGGAAAACAGGAAAAGGACTAATACCAATAGTGATTTATGACCTGTGTACTTATATTGATAATGACGGAAGTATACACAAATTCAGTTATTGTAATTCTCAAAAGGCAAAAGATATGTTCGAAAGTGGTAGTGGATTTACAAATGAACAATTGGCAAAAGACCACATAAGAGCAAGAAAAATCAACAGAAAATTACTAGAGTATATAGCAGAGCATAATGCAAAACCGCTCGATTGGACTGTTGAAGCTCAAGATAAATTTTTTATATATTATGATTATGATACAGGCGAGTTAGCAGTAGACTTTAACCTTTTTTGTAAAGACCTCAACCAGTTGTATTTTGAAACCGAAGAAAGCGCAAGAAATGCTATAGAAAAATTCAAAGATGATTTAATATGGCACATCACAGAGTTTCAGCCATATCTAGGAGCGTATGAATAAAGGAGATAGAAAATAATGAAAAATAGATTTAGTTTTAGAGCATACATAAAAGAAGAAAAAGTAATGCGCCAAGTTTCAGCAATTGAATATGACGAAGAGACTATAATAACTGGTTGTTATATCAATGAAAAATGTTACAGAAATGGCGATACAAGTTGTTATAATTTTGATGATGTAGAACTTATGCAATGTACAGGTGTGACTGACAAGAACGGCAAGCTGATCTATGAGGGAGATATATTCAAAAATCCCCTCGGTGCAGGATGTGGAATAGTAAAATATGGAATATATAGACAACTAGATAAATCAAGAGATTATCAAAACGTTGATTGTGGCTTTTATGTGTTTTGGAATGTTAACTTTTCATTTAATACTTTAAGAACCGATTTGAACTTTTGGGCTAGTAAAAAAGTAATAGGCAACATATACGAAAATCCAGAGTTAGTACAATCGAGTGTAGAGGAGTAACATATGGAACATCAAAAAGCTAAAATAGACGAAGGTAAACCACGCTTAAGCCTTGTGCCAACAGCGATAATTCCTGCCATAGCAAGCGTAAGGGAATTTGGCAATAAAAAGTATAAAGACCCTGACAGCTGGCAAACAGTAGACCCAAAACGATACATAGACGCATTACTTAGACACACAGTTAAATTAGTTGATGAACCATTAGGCAAAGATAAAGAAAGCGGACTACCTCATCTATGGCATATGGCTTGTAATGTAGCATTTTTGTGTAGTGCGTATAAGAGTGGGAAGCTTAAAAAGAGTCTTGGGACGACGGCGAAGAAAAAACATATAAGAATAGAAAATGAAAAATGCAGAAAAGAGAGGAATGCTAGATGAAGAATAAATTGACAGACCTCAACGATCATCTTTTTGCAGAGCTTGAACGATTAGGTGATGAAGATATTACTGGAGAAGAACTTAAAGAGGAAATTGAAAGGGCAGGAGCCGTGACTAAAGTGGCTGATTCGATAATTGATAATGCTGAATTAGTTTATAAAGTGAAGATGGGTTTTAATCGAGAGTTTGGTACTAGCTTCAAAACACCTATTATGTTAGATAGCGATTAGTATGAAACGAAAATATACAGACGAACATATACAGTTTTTAAAGGATAACATAAAAGGTTGTGAGTATAAGGTTTTAGCGAATATGATTAATTTAAATTTCGGGACACAATTTTCTGCGGATAATATATCAAGGTTGGCTTACCGAAATGGGCTAAAAAACGGGCGTAATACGCATTTCGCCGAAAGTAATATAGCTACCCAATTTAAAAAAGGACACACTCCGCACAATAAGGGCAAACACTTTTCATGTCCTGAAAGTGAAAGAACACAATTTAAAAAAGGTAATAAACCTTGGAATTATAAGCCTGTTGGTTCAGAAAGGGTAAGTGCAGAGGGGTATTTAGAAGTAAAGATTGAGGATCCACGAAAATGGAAAATGAAACACTTAATTATCTGGGAACAACAGCACGGACCCATACCTAAAGGATATGTCGTTATATTTGCGGATCGTAATAAACAAAATTTATCAATTGAAAATCTTATAATGGTTTCAAGGAAAGAGTTATTAATTTTAAATCATCGAAAATTAATTACTAACAATTCTGAAATAACGAAGACGGGAGTTAATATTGCAAAAATTGCAGCCAAAATTGGAGATAGAAAAAAGGAACTATAAAAGTAATATAAAATAAAAAAGCCCAAGTGCCGAAGCACTCAGACCTTATTAATAGATAAGAATATTATATAATAATAAAACAGTTTTGTCAAGGAGTGGATGGATTATGACTACGAAGGAGTGGCTTTTGCAATATCGCAATTTGAACAAATCGATTAACGAGAAATTAGTTGAACGTGAAAACATTTTGACATTGGCTTGTAAAGTAACTGGTAGCGCAACAGAGGATAAAGTGAAAACGTCAGCGACTAACACAAGTGAGACATGGTTTATAAAATATGCTGAGGTTACTACTGAGATAGATGCCAAAGTAGATGAGCTTGTTTCAATAGGTGAAGAAATAAAAAGTGTTATTTATAAAGTTTCAGATTTAAGGTTACAGACATTGCTTATAGGATATTACATAAACGGTAAAACTTTTGAGGCGTTGGCTGAGGATATGGAGTTGAGCGAGAAATGGGTTCGTACTGGATTACATGGACAAGCGATAAACGAAATTGAAAAAAACAGAAAACTTTTTAACTTAGTTCCTTGTAGTTCCGCTTCAACCTATGATATAGTATAAACTGTAATAGAATCAAAGTCGTGCCAAGTTGGTACGGCTTTTTTCATGCACAAAAATAGGACGAGTGGGTAAATACATCACATAGCACAATGGTGCAATGACAGTCAAGGGGTGGGTGGCGGTGATGAAAAAAATAAAGTAAATATGGAGCGACCTATTATGGGTCGCTTTTTATGTATGAGAGAGGTGAGGTTGTGGCTTTAACAGCAAAAAGGAAAAGATTTGCAGATGAATACCTAATAGACTTAAATGCGACACAAGCTGCAATCAGAGCTGGATATAGCAAGAAAACGGCATATTCTAGCGGAGAACGATTGTTGAAAGTTGTTGAGGTTCAGGTATATATACAAAAACGTATGGCTGAGAAAGATGATGAACTGATCGCTAAGCAAGATGAAGTATTAAGGTATCTTACAAATGTGATGCGGCGTGCTGAATTTGAAGGTGTTGTTGTGACTCTGAAAAAACATAAAAGTTATTATGATGACAATAACAAGAAGATAATCGAAGATTCAGAAGAAGCACAAATTGTAGAGATTCCGACAAAGGTATCAGATTCTAACAAGGCGGCTGAGTTGCTAGGTAAACGACATGGCTTATTTACTGATAGAATGAAATTAGAGGGTGATTTAGAGTTTGATGTAAGG
>JAAZIT010000252.1 GCA_012800685.1 Clostridiales bacterium | reverse complement strand
CTCGATAAATACGAAAAACAAGCCGGAGAAGAAACCCCTCTTGGGCTAATACTATGTGCCGAAGGCGGACACGAACAAATTGAACTGTTGCAACTCGACAAGGCAGGCATAAAGGTAGCAGAATACCTTACCGAGCTACCCGACCGAAAATTGCTTTTAGATAAACTGAACAAAGAATTGGAACTGAAACGCCAGCTTTTTGCAAACAGAGAGGAGGAAGATAATGGATAATTGTCAATTACCAAAGGGCTATAAAAATACTGAGGTGGGCGTGATTCCTGAAGATTGGGAAGTGAAAAGACTTTCTGAAATCGGTAAATTTTCGAAGGGTTCAGGAATAAAAAAAGATGAAGCATTAAGCGGAAATATCCCTTGTGTTCGCTATGGTGAATTATATACAAGACATAACGACTATATCAAACAATTCTATTCCTATATTTCAAAAGACGTTTCAGAATCAGCAAAGAAATTGAAAAGCGGTGACATACTTTTTGCTGGTTCTGGTGAGACAAAAGAAGATATTGGAAAAAGTGTTGCTTTTATTGATGATTTTGAAGCCTTCGCTGGCGGAGACATTGTTATTTTATCACCAGAAAATACAAATTCATTGTATTTGGGTTATTTGTTAAATGCGGCTTTTATTCAGAAACAAAAAGCAAGTAGAGGACAAGGTGATGCTGTTGTGCACATTAATTCAACACAATTAGGTAACATCTCAATACCTTTACCTAAAGAAGAAGCCGAACAAACCGCCATAGCCACTGCCCTAAGCGACACCGATGCACTGATAGATAGCCTTGAAAAACTCATTGCAAAAAAAAGAGATATAAAACAAGGAGCAATGCAGCAATTGCTAAAACCAAAAGAGGATTGGGAGGTGAAAAAGTTGGGGGAGGTTTGTGAAATTTTTAAAGGTAAAGGAATATCAAAGAGTCAAGTGTTGGAAAGCGGCAAGTATGAATGTGTCCTATATGGAGAACTTTTTACAACATATCGAGAAGTGATTTCAAATATTGTAAGTAAAACAAATACTTTTGAAAGTATTCCTTCCCAAAAAGGTGATATACTTTATCCGGGTTCAACGACTACTACAGGAATTGATCTTGCTAAGGCATCCACTATTTTAAAGAATAATGTATTGCTTGGAGGAGATATAGTTATTTTAAGAAAATCAAATTATGACTACAACCCAATTTTTTTAACTTATTTTTTAAATACAATTAGGCGAAACAATATAGCTCAAATTACAAAAGGTATTACAATACATCATTTATACGGCAAAGACTTGGCAGATATTGATGCTGAATTTCCAAGTATTGAAAAACAAAATGCAATCGCCACCATCCTTTCCGATATGGATGCCGAAATAGAGGCACTGGAAGCCAAACTGGATAAATACCGTAAGATAAAAATAGGTATGATGCAAAATTTATTAACTGGGAAAATTAGATTAATATGAGCAAAGTCGGCAATAGAGAACGAATAGCTCAAAACCGTGTGATAAAACTATTTCAGAACGAACTGAAATATCGCTATTTGGGGAATCTCGAAAAAGAAGAAAACAACAGCAATGTGGATGAGGCATTACTAAAGGCTTTTCTTACAAAAAAGGGATATACAAAAAACCAAATCAGCAAAGCTCTATATGAATTTTCCAAAGCGGTTAATATAAGCTCTAATGACGACCTCTACCAAGCAAATAAAGAAGTTTATTCATTGCTTCGTTATGGAATTAAAATAAAGGAGGAAGCTGGCGAAAATAAAGAGACCGTCTTTCTTATTGACTGGGAAAATCCACTTGAAAACGACTTTGCTATTGCCGAAGAAGTTACTATAAAAGGCGTTCACAATAAACGCCCCGACATTGTTATTTATGTAAATGGAATTGCTTTAGGTGTGTTAGAATTAAAACGCAGTACGGTTTCAGTTTCCGAAGGAATTCGCCAAAGTAATGATAACCAAAAGCATATTTTCATTAAGCCCTTTTTTACAACCATTCAATTGGTTATGGCAGGTCAGGATGTAGAAGGATTGCGCTATGCGGCTATCGACACTCCAGAGAAGTATTATCAAAAATGGAAAGAGATAAGCGAGGAATTTAATCCAAACGACACTTATTTACTTGAACTCACAAAACCAATTCGGGAACAGGCATCCAAAGCCCATAACCTCCTGGATAAAAACATTATTGAAATGCTCAACAAAGAGCGTTTACTTGAAATAATCCATGATTTTGTGGTTTTCGACCGCGGTCAAAAGAAATTCTGCCGACCAAATCAGTATTTCGGAGTTAAGGCAGCTCAGGAGACGCTTCGCAACAAAGAAGGTGGTATTATCTGGCACACACAAGGCAGCGGAAAAAGTTTGACAATGGTTTGGCTTACAAAATGGCTAAAAGAATATAATCCCAATGCCCGTGTTTTAATTGTTACAGACCGTGACGAACTCGACAAGCAGATTGAGAAGGTTTACAAAGGCGTAAGCGAAGATATTTACCGATGCAAACCTCGGAATGGGAAAAGTGGTGGAGCAATCCTCATTGAAAAACTCAACGACACCGAGCCCTGGCTTTTATGTTCACTTATTCACAAATTCGCCAACAAAGAAGAAGCTGACTATGATAGTTATTTGATCGAATTAAAAAATAGTCTGCCAAAGAATTTTTCACCTAAAGGAGATTTTTATGTATTTGTAGATGAGTGTCATCGTTCACAAAGTGGCGAACTACACAAAGCTATGAAAGAAATATTGGGCGAAAAAGCTATTTTTATAGGTTTTACAGGCACTCCTTTAATGAAAAAGGATAAGCAAAAAAGCATTGAGGTTTTTGGCAAATATATTCATACATATAAATTCGATGAAGCTGTAAAAGACGGAGTAATATTAGATTTACGTTACGAAGCACGTGATATAGAGCAGAAAATCACCTCGTTGGATAAAATCGACATATGGTTTGAAACAAAAACCAAAGGATTAACTGAATTTGCGAAAACAGAACTGAAGCAAAAATGGGGAACCATGAAAAAAGTGTTCAGTTCGCTTGGGCGCTTACAAAAAATTGTTGCCGATATTCTGCTTGATATGGAAACCCGTGAGCGTTTGCAAAATGGCAGGGGAAATGCACTTTTGGTTTCCGACAGTATTTACAATGCTTGTCGCTATTATCAATTGTTTCAGGATGCGGGGTTTACCCGTTGTGCTATTGT
>JAAZIT010000251.1 GCA_012800685.1 Clostridiales bacterium | reverse complement strand
GTATCTGTTCCATATGCAGTACAACAACAGTTTAACTACAAAATATCAATTAATAATGAGTCACTAGTTGTACCTTCAAAATACAACGATTTAGCTCAAAGATTAAAGGTTCTTGTTAAAGATTTTGATTCTCGTTATAAATATAATTATAGCGACTATAATCCGTATGATCCAAATGATATGCAAGACGAATTTTATGAGGAAAATTGATATATTTAAAAATCTGCTTAATAAATCGCTTTAAATAAACCCAACATTAAAACAAGTTAAATATTATTTTAAAAAGTAAAACATTACTATAAATAAACAGATTTAGTAAAAACAGACAATAAAAAACCTCCTGTGGTAAAAATAAAACCACAGGAGGTTTTTGTTTGCAAAAGAGTCATAGAAGTATAAAGATTTACAGGGGAGGAATGGTAAAAACGAAATACAAGGGTGCAACACTTTGGAAATCGCAACGCATCTCCAATTAAAAGTCACAAAAAAGCCTCACCTAATTAGGCAAGGCTTTAATTTATTTCTTTGTATCAACCTTTAGTGAGGCGGAATCGTCCATTAGCTTAAACTGAATTTCAAAGGTCTCATCTTCTCTAATATCTATTGCATCTAAAACATCTCCAGCCTTTTTATCATTCGTTATAGCTGAAACATCTTCTTTAGAGGTCACCTTATTTCTGTTTATATGGGTGATTGTGTCGCCTACGGCAAGCTCAGTATTTGCAATATCAGAGCTAGGGTCAATTTCTTGAATATTAAGTCCCTCTGGAAGAGAATATAGTTCAGCAAGCTCGGCGTTAATCTCAATAAAGGTTATTCCTATTTTTATTCTCCCAGGAATACAACCATATTCCATTAAGTCTTCAATTATCGGTTTAGCGGCAGTCATTGAAATTGCGAAACCAATACCGTCAAAGTCAGATGAGCTTAGCTTTGAGCTAACTATTCCAACCACCTGTCCCCACATATTAACTAATGCACCACCAGAATTCCCTGGATTTATTGCCGCATCAACCTGTATGCAGTTCATTTCTATTTGGTTAGCCGCAACCTTTATTTCACGATTTAGCCCCGAAACTATTCCCTTTGATATACTCCCAGTTAGCCCTCCTGGAGAGCCAAGAGCAACAACCTCTTCACCTAATATAACTGAATCGGAATTTCCAAATTCAGCAGGCTGAAGGTTATCAGCAGTGATTTTTAAAACAGCAATATCTGTCTTAATATCGCTTCCCACAACTGTGGCTTGATAGGTGGTTTTATCATACAAAACAACCTTAATGCCGTTTTTTATATGGTCTTCAATTACATGGGCATTAGTTAGAATATATCCGTCCTTGCTCATAATAATTCCTGAACCTGATGCTTGCCCAAGCGAAACGTCCGTTGAGGTATAGGCTATTATTGACACAATAGATTCTTCCATTGCTTTTGCAACACCTGCGGCAGTATATCTTCCGTCCTCTTGATAAAATTCATCATCAAGCTCTGGCTTCTCTACAAGGGGCAAAGTAAATTCAATATTACTTCCGCCATTAAAAATATTACTAATCCAGCCTTTTCCAAAATACGAGCTTAGTACAACAAAGGTACAAAAAATCAAAGATGCCGTAATTATTATTGCAGATATCTTATTTGCCCTTTTTCTTTTAGCACGCTGTTTTACCAAAACATCATTCCAAAAAAAGTCTTCAGGAAAAACATCATTTCCTTTAAAGCTAGATTTTACAGCTTGGTTTTTTGGAGTTTCGCTATCAGTAACATTTTCGTCAGGGATATTAGCAGCTATATTATTATTAGCCTGAGCAAATTGAGATGCTTCATAAACGTTAGATGTTTTTAAAGTATCACCATTTTGAGAGACGTTTGTAGTAGAGTCATTATTAATGCCAGTAGAGTTTGCGATGGGAATGTCCTTAGCAACTTGATTAGGTACAAAAGCAGAATTTGGAATATTGTTAGGGTTAGTGCTAGAATTATTGTCAGAATTAGAGTTTGTGTTATTGGAAAAATTCGTGTTATTGTTCAAACTATCACTATCGTTAGAATTAGGATAAGAGTTATTGTTAGTATTTGTATTAGTGTTAGGGTTAGTGTTTAGATTAGGATTAGAGTTAAAATTATTGTCAAAATTGGTATTATTGTTAGTATTATAATTGTTATTAGGATTAATGTCAGAATTGGAATTCGTGTTCGATTTATTATTAGGATTTAAATTAGTACTAGAATTATTGTTAGGATTATTATTAGAATTAGCATCATAAATAGAACTAGTGTTATCATTAGCACTAGAGTTAGCACTAGAACTAG
Organism: Clostridiales bacterium; assembly: GCA_012800685.1. Classification (GTDB taxonomy): domain Bacteria; phylum Bacillota; class Clostridia; order Oscillospirales; family Ruminococcaceae; genus JAAZZIT01. The sequence continues at coordinate 3,444 of JAAZIT010000251.1, read as the reverse complement.
CGTTAGAGCCTGTATTAATGTTTTGGGTCGGAACAAAAACCGCCATAGGAATTTCAGCCCCGTTTAATTGAGCTGGATTGCCGTTAGGTGTTCCTAAGCTCTTATTTTTATTGTTTTCCATATTAATATCATCAAAAAAGTTCAAGATACCCCTCCGTAATTATGCTCTATTTCTAAGTTCAATTATAAACCTAGTATACTCACCTTTAACGCTTGTTACGGCGATTTTACCTCTATGGAGCTTTACTATAGTTTTAACTATATTTAGCCCAAGTCCTACGCCACTTGCGTCTTCACCTTGTGAATGATCAGTCTTATAAAATCTATCGAATACCATAGGAAGCTCGTCTTCATCGAGCCCCTCGCCACTATTTGTTATAGAAACTAGAGTGGTGTCCTCTTGTACATCGAAGTCAAATTTTATATATCCGCCTTGATTTACAAACTTGATTGCGTTTTCGATTAAATTATAAAAAACCTGATGAATGAGGTCATTATCAGCATACACCTTAATTCTTCCTACGTCAAGTCCTAATATTTCAAGTTCCTTTTCCTCAATGTTGCTTTCAAAGCTAAATAAGCAGTCGGCAATCGGCTCAATTATACTAAGCTCTTTCATATCTGGCTTTAATGTTCCAGATTCAATTTTGGCAAGGTTAAGCATTGATTTAACTAATCTAGTTAGTCGCTTTATTTCTAAAGAAACTTTTCTTAGATATGTCTTTTCTTCAGATTTTGGAATTGTTCCGTCAATTATTCCGTCAACAAAGCCACCGATTGATGTCATTGGAGTTCTTAACTCGTGAGATACATTAGCAACAAAGCCTGTTCTCATTTTATCATAATTTGCAAGTGACACAGCCATCTCATTAATAGCATGACCTAGCTCGTTATATTCCGTAATATCATATTCTGGCACTTGAGGAGTAAAGTCCGCTGTACCAATTTTTTTAGCAGCCTCAGCCATCTCTTTAATCGGAGTAGTTAATCTTAGGGTTGCAATATATACTATAACTATAACCACCAAAATAACAACAACAGCCGACATTAAATAAAGCTTCATCATGCTCATAACTGATGCATCTTGGTTACTAACAGGTCCTGATACCATCATATAAAAGGTATGGGGCTGGTTTTCGCCAATGAAGATATTATTTATTTCAAACTTCATTATTATATTATAATGAGATTTTTTAAAAAAATTATCTAGGTTTGACTCAAAAAGCTTTGGACTTGTTGTAACCTGTTCTAAAACCTTTTGTGAAAGAGTATTGGTTGATGTGCTTTTATCAATTATAATGTTACTTAAGGCAACGGGGTTCCCATCTTCATCAATTAAAAGGTAGTCGGCATTGCTTGAATGGGAATATGAATTAAGCATGTCTGATATCTTTTCTTTCCATACATATTCACCTTTTTCATCTGTCCATAGACAAGTTTCAGCTGTTATGGCATCAATTTCTGTTTGGGAATCCTTTACAGCTTTTTTTAAATTGCTGGTCATTAAATCCTGTTTCTCACCAACAAAGTATTTAGAAGAAACGAGCAGCAATACTGCACCTAAGCATAAAAAGCTTATCAGTATTGCTGCTGAACAGATATAAAAATATTTAACAAATATGCTCTGCGTGCGTTTCATTACTCTTCTTCAGCCTCGAATTTATATCCAACACCCCAAACAGTTTTTAATGCCCATTTGTCAGATATGCCTTCAAGCTTTTCACGAAGTCTCTTAACGTGAACGTCAATAGTTCTTGAATCGCCGTAGTACTCGAAGCCCCATACTTCATCAAGAAGCTGGTCTCTTGTGTATACTCTATTAGGATTTGATGCAAGGTGGAATAATAGCTCAAGCTCCTTAGGTGGTGTGTCTAGCACCTTTCCGTCAACTCTTAGCTCGTATCTTGTCATGTTTACGCTTAGCTTGTCATATTTAACTTCTTTAATTTCAGTCTGTGAAGTAACTTGACCAACTCGTCTATAAACAGCTTTAATTCTAGCGATAATCTCTTTAGTGTCAAATGGCTTAACTACGTAGTCATCTGCACCTAGTTCTAGTCCTAGAACCTTATCAAATGTTTCACCCTTAGCGGTAATCATGATTATTGGCACATTAGATTTCTTTCTAATTTCACGACATACCTGCCAGCCGTCCATGCTTGGTAGCATTATGTCTAGCAATACAATGTCAGGCTTTAATGCGTTAAATTTAACGATAGCTTCTTCTCCGTCATGTGACAAAATAACACTATATCCTTCTTTTTCAAGATACAATCTTAATAGTTCACAAATGTTCTTATCGTCATCAACGACTAATACTTTTCCTAGTGACATTTTCATCATCCTTTCATTTTTAACATTTTATAACCAAAGTATAAAAATGTTAATATTTTTGTCCCTGTTTTTCTTTCCCCTAAAGACCATTGGCAATATACGAAACCACCAGTCCCAACATATTCAGATTCGTAAATTTGAATAAACAAATATCAAATCCTCAATTAGTACTTACATTATAACAAATTCACAATTATAAGTGTGACTATTTTATGTCTTCAATGTTAATCTTTAAAATTAATTACAAAATACTTTAACGAAATCATAAAGTATTTAATATAATTTATGATTTATCTACATTTTAGAGATTAGTTAACATATTTACATTAAATAGACAATGTGTTAACTAGATTTATGTTTTTAAGTTTATAAAAGAATATGAAACGAAAACCTTTAAGCGCTTGTGAATATACACGAAAATTATATTTTAACAATAAAAATTTTGTGCAAATTGCTAATTTTTGTAAAAAATACAAAATTCACTTGAAATTTTCTCTACAGGTGGTAAAATAGAATTAGCACTCAGAGAGAGCGAGTGCTAAACTTGTATTTTACATTTAGATTTTTTTAATGTATAATACAACTATGTGCCTTACGTTAAAAGGCAAAAACAATAAAATATTTTTTATAGAACTAAGGAGGAAACATTTATGACAATTAAACCTTTAATGGACAGAGTAGTTATTAAAATGGTTGAGGCAGAGGAGACAACTAAAAGCGGTATTATTCTTGCTGGGGCTGCAAAAGAAAAGCCACAGGTAGCTGAGGTTGTAGCTGTTGGTCCTGGAAAAACTGACGTGGTAATGAGCGTTAAGGTTGGGGACAAGGTTCTTATGAGTAAGTATAGCGGTACGGAAGTTAAAATCGACGGCGAAGAGCTTACTATTCTTAAGATGGAAGATATACTTGCGGTTGTTGAGTAAAATCTTTCAAGATGAGAGATACTTGCAGTTGCTAGTGTTAGGTTATTAAATCTTAAGACGAGATATTCACTTGTGTTTGTTAATATATTACTCATAATAAGTAATATTTATTTGCAATTGTTAAGTAAATAACTTTTTAAGATAAGATATACTTAAATTTGTTTGGGTATTAACTCTTGACATAAGG
>JAAZIT010000250.1 GCA_012800685.1 Clostridiales bacterium | reverse complement strand
TGGTTAAGCCAAACAGTATCAGTATCCATTTGAACCTGAAGTTCAATTTGGTTGTCGCTGCTTTTAAATATCTCTATTTTATTTTCCATGTTTATTCTCCTTTCTAATTCGTTCCAGCAGCACATTTGCCGGCTCGTAATCAGCTTCTTGTTTGCATTGGGCGATTTCTTCCCCGCTTAGCAGCTTTCCTTCAAATGCCTTTTTCAAAATGCTCTGCCGCAGGGCTTCGGCTTTTTCCAGCGATTCGCTGATGCTTTGTTCCACCTTATCGCAAACGGAAAGGCGGGATTCGATTTCACGGACGATGGTGTGTTGTTCGGAGAGGGTTGGGGGAAAGGGTATGAAATAATTTTCAAGAAATTTTTTAGGAACACGTCTTAGTCCAACTGCGCCAGTCATTTGATTTTCTGCTTCTTTTCGGAATCTCGACTGTACTACATAATGAAAAATATAGGTATTGAGTATTTCTCCTATACAACGGATTACATGAAACTCTGACGAACCATAACCAATTCCATTCTTCAAATTTTTTGTTATCGCAATTTTTCCATTTTCCATACAAGGTGTAACCTTGGCAAAAATGATATCATTTTCAATAAATGGTGTATAACTACCTTTTTGAACCTCATGAAATAGCCTAGTTTCAATCAAATGAATTTTATTTATTTCTTCTTCAACTAATTTCATAGGAAGAAATTGAATTTCTAAAGATGAATTTATTTCTTCTTTATTAGGTAGTTTTGGGTTAATCTCTGCCACTTCCCTCAGCTTTACTAATTTCCAGCCTTCGGGCAATTCACCTTCCTTTACATTTTTATTTGTAAACCTACCCTCAAACGCCTTTTTTAGCACTGCCTGTCGGTATATTTTTAGTTGTTCCTGTGCGGTTTTAAGATCGGCAATGCCTTTATCGAGCAGTTCAAAATAATTTTCGATTTTTTGAACGATGGCACGTTGTTCCGGTATTGAACGAATGATTAATTCAGAAGTCCAGAGTAAGCTTGGCTCAACGTGAGGAATTCCTACACCCCTCGGATTTGTATTTATTTTTTTGTATAACGACAGCAAAAAATAAAACAAATAATCCTTTTCAATTCCTTCCTTTGCTTCAATTTTCATTAATGTTGAGCCTACAGCACCTTTTTTTGCTTTACCAATAAAGCCAGCTCTTGCTCCGTCCCAAACCATCAATAAATCACCATTTTCACATAGATTACATTTATCTCCATCAGTATACTCATCAAAAACACCATATTCAAATGCTTTTATATTAATATAGGGAAACGGTGTCTTTTCAGAATATTCCTTAGTAAGTACTTTAGGCTTTTTCCCCTTGGAGTAATCACAAATCTTACCTAATTCAACCTTAACAATGTTTTTTCTCATAATACAGATTCGGGTTTAGGCATTTCGTTGTATTCTTTCCCATTGAGCAAACGACCGTTTTTCTTTTTGTTAGTACCTCCCCACTGCTTAAAATAAAAGGCTGTGTTATGATTTTGGCATTGTAGTTTAATTTGTTCGACCCATTCGGGTTTTATAGGTCGCGGGGTGCGACCGCTTTCACCACCTACAATTACCCAATCTATATTTTGTAAATTCATGTTTGGAATAGCCGTTAATAATGGTTCGCAGGAAAGAAATTTTACCCGTGCGCCTGTGTTTCGTAAATGGTCAATTCGATAAACCACATCAGCGTTTTCAACTGTAACGCCCATCCAGAGATTATGTGGCCATTCGAGAAAACCTTCGCTGTCGTAATACCTTAAAATATCGGCTCTTTTTGTTAAAACCTGAAAAACATGGTGTGGATTATCCTTTATAACGTTAAAAATGTTTCGGATATAATCAATCGGCACATCTTTATGAAATAGATCGCTCATGGAATTTACAAAAATCATTTTAGGCTTTTTCCACAAATAGGGTTCCCGCAATGTTTCGGGATGCAAGGTTAACCTGAAACCATTTTTATATTTTTCCTGCCCCATAGCTTTTAACCGCCTTGCCATTATTTCGGCGTAGCAAAATTTGCATCCTGATGATATTTTTGTACATCCTGTAATAGGGTTCCATGTGCTTTCAGTCCATTCTATTTTTGTTGTAGCCATATTACTCTATTTTATAATTTCTTTCGCGATTTTTAATGCATTCATATTGTTTGAGGCAAACACAAAATGAAAAATTGGCACTTTACGTGAATTGTATAAAACCAATGGTTTTTCCGTTACATAGCTCCATATTGTTTTCAGCCTTTGTATATAAAGATTCGCGATCTTCGTAATAGGTTCATTAATCTTTCTGATTATTTCATCATCGCCAAATAGCGTTTTATGTGTTTCGGTTTCATAAAATTGCTTGCGAATTTCCTCCTCGGAGATACCAAAAAACGATTCAAGTTTCTTTAAGTGCGGCAATTCACCCTTTTTGTCCAGTAGCCTATTAATAATTACCCCTGTGGGTACAAGAATCCAAATATCTGTCCTGGTATATTGCAAGCTTGCAATTGATTCCCAGTTAAGCTGCATGCCAAAAGGATCAATAAAAACCAAAGCCGCATAGTTATTGGACTTTGATTTCATTGCATTAGCAAGGTTCAGAAGTTCTGTGTTGCAGTCACCAAACCTGTATTGAAAACCGTACTTATGGTTGGGTTGATACTTATCGAGTTTACTCTTAAGTTTGGTTAATGACGCCTTATTACTATCAATAAAATAATGGTAATCAAAAGCAAGTTTTTCATTTAAGGTTAAAACCCGTTCGGCAGCACCCTTGTAATCTATATTGTCAGAAACATTTGGAAATAATTTGTTGTAAAGTGTTGTGTTGTCTTTGTTGTTTTCCCCTCTTAAG
>JAAZIT010000249.1 GCA_012800685.1 Clostridiales bacterium | reverse complement strand
CAGCTTGGAACTTGAAGAAAATGATGGAAATGCTTAAAAAGGATTTCTTGAATTTTATTTTTCGATGGCTTTTACAGAGAGATAAAATATGTTCCTCGACATGATTTGAATTTATAAGGAGCGACTAGTTATGCTACCGATTTCAAGTTAAAAATGTATAATAGGAACAATTCCGGATAATTAAATATGTTATTTACCTTTGCTGAGTTGTTAATCATTGCATAAACCCATGAAAGGAAACGATATTTCAATTCTTTGGAAAAGTTTTCTTGCAGGAGATAAAGAAGCTTTTGCGCATTTTTACAATATGCATGTAAATGCGCTTTACAGCTATGGAATTAAGCTATGCACTGATGATGATATCGTGAAGGACGCCATTCAGGAGGTTTTTCTTGACCTTTTCATAAAGCGGAATAAAAACAAAAGCGAGCCGGAAAATCTTCGTTTTTATTTGATATTGGCCCTGAAACGTAATATTATCAAGAAACTGCAGCGTAACCGCAAACATATAAGCGCAGAAAAATGTGAGCTGAATTTCGAGCCGGAATACAGCATTGAATCCATGATTATTCAAACGGAAGAAGAGCTTAAGTTGAACCATCAGGTGAGTGAAATGCTGGAGCACCTTCCCCCCAGGCAAAAGGAGGTGCTGTATCTGCGCTATAATCTTTCCATGGAATACAAGGAAATTTCACAGTTGATGGAAATATCTGTCGAGTCGGCCCATAAACAGGTATATCGGGCGCTGAAGGCAATTCGTGAAAAATACGGCAATCGGGAAATGAAATGCGAATAACACGGACAATCATCGGTTCCCCTTCATTACTACTGTTTTGCAGGTAGAAATATTTTCAAGTTGTTATATATCAATTGCATATTTATAAAATTAGGGACATAGACGGATATTCATTAATCATTTTTCTATTGAACATTTTTTAAAATAAAGTTGAAAAAACAGTCCATATTTCAAATATCGGATTCCCTTTAATATAGTGAGATAAAATTTCAATGAAAAATATCTGCAAATATCTTGAAGACCCGCGATTCATTCAATGGGTATTCAGCCCCGAAGATGAGCTCAATGAATGGTGGGAAACATTTCAGACAAACAATCCTCTTGAAAAAGAAAATATTCTACTGGCACACGGAATTCTTCATAAATTTCGCACAACCGACAAAGTACTTTCAGAGGATGAAAAAATAATTCTATTTGCTCAGATTCTGCATCAGATTGAAGCACGGCAGGAAGCTAAAAATACACGGAGAGTTTTTACCGGCCTGATGAAATATGCAGCAGTAGCCATTCTCTTTTTTGCAATTGGCGCACTGCTTTTTTATCAGAAAAACAATTTCAATCCACAGTTCTATACTCAGGAGATAACTGAGCCTGTCCATTCGGATGAAGCCAGACTAATACGTCCCGGCGGTGAAAATATTATACTCAGTGGCCCTAATTCCCGGATTGAGCATCACAGGGATGGACAAGTAATTGTAAATGAAAATGTTGTTGGATCTTCATTGCCGCAAAATACCGTGACTCCCGAGATGAACCAATTGGTTATTCCTTACGGGAAAACCTCTGAGGTTACTCTCCCCGATGGCACCCGTGTATTTTTGAATGCTGGCAGCCGGTTGATCTACCCGGATTTTTTTTCTGATAAATACCGCGAAGTTTTTTTGACGGGAGAAGCCTTTTTTGATGTAAAACATGACGAAAAACAACCTTTTATGGTGCAGACCACAGATATTCGCATGTGGGTGCTGGGAACACAATTTAATGTTTCGGCATACCCTACCGACAATACCATTGAAACGGTTTTACTGGAAGGAAGCGTTGCTATAGAGAAGCCGAAAACTTTTGGATTGGGAAAAGACGAAATAATTTTGGCACCAAACCAAAAAGCCAGTTTCAAAAAAGAGCAAAACATCTTCTCGGTAACCGACGAAACCGACGTGGATATATACATAGCGTGGACTTATGGCTGGCTGAAATATAACAGGGAAAGCCTGATATCGGTTATGCGAAAAGTGGAAAGGTTTTACAATGTTGAAATTCACCTGCCGGACAACTACCCTCAGGATGATAAAATTACTGGAAAGCTTGATTTGAAAGAATCGCTGAAAGAGACGATGCAAATTTTGGCTGATGCATCCGGAACTGAATTTAGAATTCTGGGGAACAAAGTATATGTGGAAAAGAAATTGGATAAATTGTTCAGGAAAAAATAATACATAGAAATAAACTGGAAAGTCTGCACGCCTTCTGGTTTTGGGAATAAATTAGGGTCTGCTGAATAAGTCGCATCACCTTGATAGCCAGTAAAATATGTCTATTTTTTCTTGCTAAAATGCAAGGTTTTATTTAAATTTGTATCAAAATCCTTGCAGTTATGTTCAAATATCGT
>JAAZIT010000248.1 GCA_012800685.1 Clostridiales bacterium | reverse complement strand
TCAAGTATCTGTTATGAAACAATCAGATGGGAACACAGTAAATGTTTCAAAAATTGTTAATAAGGAAATAGAAAAAATAAAAAATGAATATCCTGACATAAATATTGTTAATATATTCGACCAAGCGGATTATATCAATTTTGCCATTAAAAACTTGACAAAAACTGCATTGGTGGGTGGTTTATTGGCAATAGTTATACTTTTGATATTCCTAAGAAGCTTTAAAACGACATTAATTATAGCACTTTCTATTCCAATATCAATAATTACAACATTTGTTATTTTGTATTTTACAAAAATAACATTAAATATGATGACAATAGGGAGATTGGCACTTGGTATAGGTATGCTGGTTGACAACTCCATTGTAGTTCTTGAAAATATATACAGGAAAAGAAGCTTAGGTATAGATAGAATTACTGCATCTGTTGAGGGTACAAATGAAGTATCAATGGCAGTTACAGCTTCTACATTAACAACTGTTGCTGTTTTTATACCAATAGTGTTTACAGGAGGATTAGCTGCAACTATTTTTAAGGATTTTGCTTTATCCATTGTAATTGCGCTTTTCAGTTCTTTGCTAATAGCTTTGACTTTGATTCCTATGCTATCATCAAAGCTTATTTCTGTAAAAAACTTAGAATCTGAAGAACTTCAGGAACAAAAGCAGGGATTCTTGGTTGCATTTTATAAAAAAGTGCTTAAATTTAGTTTAAACCATAGATTAATTACTATATTAGTAAGTATTGCATTATTTGCAGTAAGTATAGTAATGGTGATATCTGTAGGTGCAGAATTTTTCCCTGCAACAGATGAAGGCATGATTAATGTAAATGTAAGCTTGCCTGCAGGTTCTGTTACCAAAGATATTGATAATATATTAAAAGATGTTCATGACGTAATACAAGAAATACCTGAAATTACTACTATATTTACTTCTGCAGGAAGCGGGGGAGCAATGGACTTTGGCGTTGGAAGTGGCTCAGGAGTAATGAATGTATTGTTAAGTGATTTAAATGAAAGAGATAGAAGTGTTAAAGAAATAAGCGATGAAATAAGACAGATAGTTAAGGATATACCTGGTGCGGAAATAAGTGTGTCTGAGTCATCCATGATGATGATGGGTATGAGCGGAGGAGCTATAAGCATTAGTATTAAAGGTGACGATATTGAAACTCTTGAAATTATCGGAAATGATTTTAAGGATTTAATAGAAAAGGTAGAAGGTACAAGAGAAGTATCTACAAGCTATGAAGACGGCATAGCCCAAGTACAGATTGCTTTAGACAGAGGAGTTGCATCTCAATATGGCCTTACAACAGCCCAGGTTGGTTCAGCGGTTAAAAACACATTATCTGGTTCCAATGTAACTAAATTTAAAGTTGATGGTAATGAATTAGATGTTGTATTAAAAGGTGATAATATTTATGGACAGAGCATGTCATTGTTAGAAATGTTGCCCATACCTACACCAACGGGTAGTAATATCCCATTGTCGGAAATTGCTGATATAAAAATTGAAAAAGGTCCAATCAGCATTATGAGAGAAAATCAAACAAGAGTACTTACTGTTACAGGTGGCGTTGTAGGAAGAGATATTCAAACTGTTTCTACGGAAATTCAAAATCTTCTTAAGGAATATACCTTGCCATATAGTTATAGCTATACATTTGGTGGAGAAACAGAGCAAATTCAAGAAACATTTACTGATTTAGCAATGGTAATGGTGGTTGCTATAGTATTAGTTTATATGATAATAGCTGCACAGTTTGAATCTCTTTTACAACCATTTGCAATAATGTTTTCTGTACCACTTGCATTATCAGGAGGATTCATAGGGTTGTTTATAACTGGACTTCCCCTAAATGTAATAGGTATTATCGGCTTAATAATATTGGTAGGTATAGTTGTTAATAATGCTATAGTATTAGTTGACTATATTAACAATAGAAGAAATA
>JAAZIT010000247.1 GCA_012800685.1 Clostridiales bacterium | reverse complement strand
TCTCCAAGTCTCTGACCACCAAACTGTGCTTTACCACCCAATGGTTGTTGTGTAACCAATGAATATGGACCAGTTGAACGAGCATGCATTTTATCATCAACAAGGTGATGTAATTTAAGATAATAAATAACACCAACAAATACTTCATTTAAGAAAGGTTCACCCGTTCGGCCATCACGAAGAATAGCTTTACAAGATGCATTCCATCCACCATCAACAAGTTTCTTTTCTATTTGCTCATTAGAAGGAGACTGAAATACAGGGCATTCATACCATTCGTTTAATGAAACACCTGCAATACCGAGCTCTGACTCAAGAATCTGCCCAATATTCATACGAGAAGGTACTCCTAATGGATTCAAACAAATATCTAGAGGAGTTCCATCATCCAAGTAAGGCATATCTTCTTCTGGAAGAATACGTGCAACAATACCTTTGTTACCATGTCGACCAGCCATCTTATCACCTTCACGTAATTTACGTTTTGTAGCAACAAGAACTTTTACAACTTCATCTACACCTGGATTAAGATCATCACCTTCAGTTCTGCGTAATCGCTGAACATCAATAACAGTCCCTTCAACCCCATGTGGAACACGCAAAGAAGAATCTCTTACTTCTTTCGCTTTTTCACCAAAAATAGAATTTAATAACTTAAACTCTGGAGTTGTCTCGGTTTCTGATTTAGGGGTTACCTTGCCTACCAGAATATCACCACTACGAACTTTTGCACCAATTCGAACAACACCTTCACCATCAAGATTATCAAGTGTTTGCTCGCTTGTATTAGGAACATCTCGAGTAATCTTTTCTGGTCCTAGTTTTGTTTCACGAATTTCGGTATTAAATTCTTTAATATGAATAGAAGTATACATATCTTCTTTAACAACTCGTTTTGAAATCAAAACAGCATCTTCGTAATTGTAACCATTCCATGGAACAAACCCTACTAAAAGGTTTCGTCCAAGAGAAAGCTCTCCATTAAATGTTGCTGGGCCATCACCAAGAACTGAACCAGTCTGAACCTCATCCCCAACTTCAACCGTTGGACGTTGATGATAACAAGTATCTTGGTTAGTTCTCTGATATTTTAATAGTGGATATGAATCATATTCACCATCTTTTTGATCTTTCGTTTGAACACGTATCTCGTCAGAAGTTACCCAAATAACTGTACCAGCATTTCTAGCCTTAACAAGTACACCTGAATCATAAGCACACTTCTTTTTCATACCAGTACCAACACGAGGTGGTTCAGGATATAAAAGAGGTACCGCTTGACGCTGCATATTACAACCCATCAAAGCACGGTTAGCATCATCATGTTCCAAGAATGGAATCAAAGCTGCTGATACCGAAATAACCTGTTTAGGGGAAACATCAATATACTGAACATCTTCTGGTCGACGTGCTGTATAGTCACCATATCGACGACAAGGGATTGTGTTAGTTGGGAAAGAACCATCATCTTCAAGCCCTTCTGTTACCTGACCAATATAATATTTATCTTCATCCATAGCCGACAAATACTCAACATCCTGAGACGCTTTACCATCAACTACTTTTGCAAAAGGAGCTTCAAGAAAACCATATTCATTTACCCGAGCATAAATAGCAAGAGAAACGATAAGTCCAATATTTGGACCTTCAGGTGTTTCAATTGGGCACATACGACCATAGTGAGTATAGTGAACATCACGAACTTCAAAGCCAGCACGATCACGTGACAGACCTCCAGGTCCTAAAGCATTTAGACGTCGTTTATGAGTAAGTTCTGCAAGAGGATTAACCTGATCCATAAATTGAGACAATTGTGACGAACCAAAAAACTCTTTTATTGAAGCAACAATAGGTTTAATCGAAATTAAATCCTGTGGTTTCATAGTTTCAGTTTCTTTAAGCCCCATGCGCTCTTTTGCAATGCGTTCCATACGACTAAAAGCAGTTTTTAACTGATTAGTCATTAACTCACCAACAGAACGAATACGACGATTGCCCAAATGGTCGATATCATCAATATTCCTGTCTCCAACATAAACCTGAATAAGATACTTCATTGTACGAATAATATCTGTTTTTATAAGAGTATGTTCTTCTACAGGATCTGGATAATCAAATTTTTTGTTAAGTTTGTAACGTCCAACCCTACCTAAATCGTATCGACGAAGTGAAAAGAACATTGTATTTAGATCTTTTTCAGCTGCATCAACAGTTATAGGTTCTCCAGGCATAAGCACAGAGTACACTGCAGAAAGG
>JAAZIT010000246.1 GCA_012800685.1 Clostridiales bacterium | reverse complement strand
TTATTGAAAAAGCTAAAATAGAAACTATTTCATATGTTCTTTATCCAAATGATGACAATGAAGCCGGAAAACTTTTAAGACTTCGTCAAGAATACTTTTTTTCAGCCGCATCTATTAAGGATTTAGTTAACAAGCATATAAACACCTTTGGAACAATTGATAATTTTTCTGAATACAACGCAATACAGCTTAATGATACTCATCCAGTTATAGCTGTTCCTGAGCTTATCTTGCAGCTTACACGTGATTTTGGTAAAACATTTGATGAATCCTTTACAATTGCACAAAAGGTATTTTCATACACAAACCACACAATTATGGCAGAGGCACTTGAAAAATGGGGAGCTGATATTATTGCTCAGTACCTACCAGAGATTTACGAGGTTATTATTAAACTAAATGAAAAGTTTGTTTCTGATATGTATGATTTAAAGCTAAGTCGTAAGAAAATTGACTCAATGAAATTAATTCAAGACGGAACAATCCACATGGCAAACATTGCGATTTATTCCTCATCTTACACCAATGGTGTTGCGGAAATTCATACTCAAATACTAAAGGATACCGCTCTTAAAGATTGGTATAAGGTTTTTCCAAAAAGATTTCAAAATAAAACTAATGGAATTACTCAACGAAGATGGCTAGCACTTTGTAATCCAGAACTTTCCGCTATGATTACAGAACTTCTAGGAACTGACAAATGGGTAACAAACCTTGATATGCTTAAAGAGCTTGAGAAGTATGCTGATAACCATGAAATTCTAACAAAATTCCTTGATATTAAGCAGGTTAAAAAGGATCAGCTATCTCAGTTTATACTAAAAAGTGAGGGAATTAAGGTTGATTCAACAAGTATATTTGACATTCAAATAAAAAGGCTTCACGAATATAAAAGACAGCTAATGAATGCTTTCTCGATACTTTATATTTATTTTGGTATTAAAGATGGAACTATAAAGAATTTTAACAAGACAACATTTATTTTTGGTGCTAAGTCTGCACCAGGATACAAGAGAGCAAAGGGTATTATCAAGTACATTAACGAGATAGCAGGTCTTTGTGCTAATGATCCTGAAGTTAAGGATTTAATAAAAGTTGTTTTTGTTTCAGATTACAGGGTATCTTATGCTGAAAAACTAGTTTCAGGTGCTGATATTTCCGAACAAATTTCTACTGCTGGCACCGAAGCAAGTGGTACTGGAAACATGAAGTTTATGCTTAACGGAACCTGCACTCTTGGAACATATGACGGAGCTAATGTTGAGATTGTTGCTGAAGCAGGGGAAGAAAACAACTATATCTTTGGTGCAAGAGTTGAAGAGCTAGACAAAATAATGAAGGATTACGACCCACGAAAGCTTTGCTCAGAAAACCCTAAAATTAAAAGAGTCTTAAATACTCTTATTGACGGAACTGTTTCTGATGGTGGTACTGGTGTGTTTAAGGACTTGTATTTCTCACTAGTCGATGGAGCAAGCTGGCACGTGGCTGACAATTATTATGTTCTTGGGGATCTTGAGAGCTATGTTGAAGCTAAGCTTAAAGCTAATGCTGAATATGTTAATCGAATTGCTTTTGCAAAAAAGTGTTGGTTAAATATGTGCAATGCAGGTAAATTTAGCTCAGACAGAACAATTAATGACTACGCTAAAAATATTTGGAAGATAAATCCTATAGCTATTGAATAATTAAACTTAAAAAAGCCTAACTTAGCATTATGTAAATACTAAGTTAGGCTTTTTAGGGTACAAAAAAAGCCATCGATTTCGACAGCTTGTTTGTTTGATTAAGGTATAAGAACTTATATAGCTCTTACAGCTCTTGTAACTTTTCCTGAACGCAAGCATCTTGAACAAGCGTTAACGTGACAAGGAGTGCCGTTTACAACAGCTTTAATTCTCTTAACGTTTGGCTTCCAAGTTCTATTTGTTCTTCTGTGTGAGTGAGACACCTTGATTCCGAAAGATACACCTTTTCCGCAAATTTCGCATTTTGCCATGAGGTTGCACCTCCTTTTCTACTTATAAATATGGACCTAATACGCAACGTTATTATTTTATCAGATTTTGAACTAAAATGCAAGGCTTTTCTTTAAATTTTCAAAAAAAATTAATATTTTTAGATTTAATCATAGTTTTAGGCAATAAATAACTATGTTCCTCTTGTAATTTTAACAATTTTGTTGTATAATTTATAACATATATGCAGGTATCAGTTATTGAAAGGATTTTATATTATGTTCGGAAATTTGATAAACAATTTAGATATTAATACCATACTTGAATATGGAACAAAAATTTTAATTATTTTTATGATTTTGCCTATTCACGAGTTTGCTCATGCATGGTCAGCATATAAGCTTGGTGATAATACAGCTTATTTTAAGGGAAGACTAACTTTAAATCCTATAGCCCACATCGATCCATTTGGTGCAATACTTTTGTTTTTTACCGGATTTGGCTGGGCAAAGCCAGTTCCAGTAAATCCTAATAATTTTAAAAATCCTCGAGCTGGAATGGCTATAACTGCCGCTGCTGGACCAATTTCAAACTTAATTGTTAGCTTTATTGCAATGATTATATATAGAATTATTATTCCTTTTTATAATGGCACACAAACTATGGATTATTTACTGACAATAATATATTTTTTTATATCAATTAATATTGGGCTTGCTATTTTTAATTTACTACCAATACCACCACTTGACGGGTCAAGAATATTAAGCTATTTTACATCTGCTAAATTTGACAGAAAAGTCGATGAGTATCAAAAATATATATTAATTGGCTTCTTTGTTTTGATGATGACAGG
>JAAZIT010000245.1 GCA_012800685.1 Clostridiales bacterium | reverse complement strand
GAGATATAACAGATATTGCTAATGTGATAAGTGTTTCAATTGTTGGTGGTGCTTGGGCTGCTATGGACGAACACGGAACTGGTTCTTTAATGGATGTCAATAACCCTGCTTTAGCTGACTATAAAAATAGCGACCTTTGGAATCCTGCAAGACGAGATAACAAAATTCGTACAAGACCTGCTGGAACTTATACAAATATCTTTGGCGAAACAAGAACTGGCAGAGGTAGTGGCGGTTATGATTTAGAAGC
The DNA here is from genome assembly GCA_012800685.1 of Clostridiales bacterium. Taxonomy (GTDB): domain Bacteria; phylum Bacillota; class Clostridia; order Oscillospirales; family Ruminococcaceae; genus JAAZZIT01. The sequence continues at coordinate 2,227 of JAAZIT010000245.1, read as the reverse complement.
TGCTGGAAAAGTAACTCCTACTCCACCGTCTCATGCAATAGAAAATGCTTTAAGGTGGATGAAAAATGGTAGAATGCAACGTCTGATTAAAGAAACCATTGCAATGTTTAACTTTGGCAGATTTATAATAACTGATAAGAGGTGATTCCATTGCGGTATATTAAAATTAACATTCAGTAAAATACCTCCTGCTCATTAAACAGGAGGCGAATTGTGTTCGAGCTTTTCAATGTAATCATCAATAGCCTTTTCAACGATTCGGGATTGTGGAATCATAGTTTTTTCTGATATGGCTTTAAGCTTTTCGATAAGCTCAATATCAAAAGTAAATGTTACACGTTTTTTCATAATCTCAACTCCTTTTTAAAATATTATACATTATTAGTATTGCATTTGCAAGATAAATATGATACAATATATATATGGTAAAGTATTGTTTAAGGAAGTGAGAATGTGGAAAAAGCTTATAAATTTCGCATATATCCTAACAAAAAGCAGGAAGAATTAATACAGAAAACATTTGGATGTTGCAGATTTGTTTATAATTATTATTTAGCAAAACGAATTGAATCGTATAAGCAAGATAAAACCGATTTTAATTATTATGCTTGCAGCGCTGATTTAACTAAGTTAAAAATGAATTTAAAATGGTTAAAAGAAGTTGACAGCCAAGCGTTAGGAAAAAGTCTTAAAGATTTAGATAATGCATATAAAAATTTTTTCAAACATGAAGCTGGCTTTCCTAAATTCAAAAGCAAGAAGAGAAATAAAAAAACATATAGAACAAGCTTTATACGCAATAATATTCGGATATCAAATAATAATATTCAACTCCCCAAATTAGGTTTGGTTAAATGTAAAATATCAAGGCAGATTGAGGGCAGAATCCTTAACGCCACTGTTTCACAAAATCCAAGTGGAAAGTATTATGTATCAATTTGCTGTGCAAATGTAGAAATTCCAAAACTTGAAAAAACAGGAGCAGTTGTAGGTATAGATTTAGGAATTAAAGAATTTGGTATTACTTCTGATGGAGAGCATATTGAAAATCCAAAATATTTAAGGAAAAGCGAAATGAAACTTGCTAAGTTGCAAAGAAAATTATCGAGAAAATCAATCGGTAGCAACAATAGTAGCAAAGCGAGAATCAAGGTAGCAAGACAGTATGAAAAAATAACAAATCAAAGAAAAGACTTTTTGCATAAGCTATCAACTCAACTAATTAGGGAATATGACGTAATTTGTATCGAAGATTTAAAAGTCGAAAATATGGTTAAGAATCATAATCTTGCAAAATCAATCAACGATGTTAGCTGGGGTGAATTCGTAAGACAATTGCAATATAAAGCTGAATGGTATGGAAAAACAATTCAGAAGATAAATACTTTTTATGCAAGTAGTCAAACGTGTAATGTATGCGGGTATAAAAATTCAGAAGTCAAGGATTTAGCTATAAGAGAGTGGGAATGCCCTGAATGTCATGCAAAACATGATAGAGACGAAAATGCAAGTATGAACATTTTAAATGAAGGATTAAGGCTATTAGCCTAATCATAAATAATAGTACGGCAGGGATTGTCGGAATTTACGCCTGTGGAGATAGAGGTTGCGAAATCTAAGAAGCAGGAAATTTAATTAAGTGAGGAAGTGATTAAATGTTCCAACCCTCGAAAGATTTGACAGAAATACAAAAAATATTAATAAATGACAGTGAGATTTTATCTCTCATGGGCTTAACAACTGCAACTAATGTTGAAAAGGCTAAGAGAATAATAAAACGAAGTAAATATGATGATTTGGCAACAAATGAAATCAGGCTTTGTATATTTTTTCTACCTGCAAGACCAACAAGAAACATTGTTATCCATGAAGAAGTAATACAAATTGACTGTCATGTACCTTATTCATATGACTACAAAGCATATGATATACAGGCAAGAATATTTAAACTCTTGCAAAGAAAAAAAATTAATAAGCGGTATCTTGAATCCGAAGGACAATTAGGCGAGCTATCTACAATGGCTGGCTTTTTTTGTGCCGGAAATAGATACAAATTTAATAGAACTGTATAAAAAATAATTTTAGAAAATGAAAGGATGTGTATTTTATGCAACCAATAGTATTTAACAAAGCTGGTAAAATTTTATTAAAGAAATATGTAAATGGCGTTCCAACAATGACTAAGTCACTTTCAAGAATGGGTGTTGTTCAGCAAATAACTCCTAAT
>JAAZIT010000244.1 GCA_012800685.1 Clostridiales bacterium | reverse complement strand
TAAACTACTATTACCTAAAAGAAGCTAATAACTTTAAAGTTTTAGATGATATTACAAATTACATAAATGAAAGAATCAACCTTGTATTTATATGTAACCCTAACAATCCAACAGGTCAGTTAACAGAAAAAAACATTTTGGAAAAAATACTATTAAAGTTAAAAGAAAACAAGGCCTTTTTAGTAGTAGATGAATGTTTCCTAAACTTTTCTGAGGATTATGAAAAGCATAGCTTAGTGGACTTGATGAACAAATATGACAATCTTATTGTGCTAAAGGCATTTACCAAAATATTTGCAATTCCCGGCATACGCCTTGGCTATTGCATGTCCTCTAATAGTGTATTGATAAATAAGATAAAAACAGCAGGACCTCCTTGGAATGTATCAACAATTGCCCAAGCTGCAGGTATTGCCGCCTTAAAAGAAAAGGAATATTTAAAAAGAACAATTTCATATGTTAAGGAAGAAAGAAATTATCTCATTGATGAATTGAATAAGCTTAATCTTAAAGTTTTGGATTCCCACGCAAACTATATTTTGTTCAAAACTCATGTTCCTGAAATAAAGGAAAAGATGCTTGAAAGGAAAATTCTAATAAGGAGCTGTTGCAATTATGTAAATTTAGGCAGTGAATTTTACAGGATTGCTGTAAAAACAAAGGAAGAAAACAAACTATTAATAAAAAACCTTAAAGAAGTAATGGAAGAAAGATGAAAACAATACTTATTATATTAGACGGGGCAAGTGAGGAAAAAATCAAAGAATTAAATAATATGACTCCCCTAGAATTTGCAAATACTCCAGCCTTGGATAAACTAATAAAAATGGGGAAGCAAGATAGAAGAAAATTCTTTCCCCATAATAGAATTCCTGATAGCTTATGCTGCATTCTATCGATTTTGGGAGTAGATGAAAGCTTAATACCAGAAAATAGGGCATATTTGGAATTATTGGCAGCCGGAATTGAAATTGATAATTCAGAACTTGCTCTGAGGTGCAATTTAGTAAGCATTGAAAACAATAAACTTTCATCATTTAACGGTCAAGGTCTGTCTGCTGAACAAATGAGTGAATACTCAAAAAAGGTCATAACAGATAATAAGCTTAAATTTTATCACATAAGCGATTATAGAAATATTTTGGTTATAAATAAAAACATGATGGAATACAAGCTAAAAAATATGCCTCCTCATGAAAATGTGGGAGAACCCATTGAAAAATTGCTTAGTAACATTAAAGACCATGCTTTAAATGGGTTTATAAGGCAAAATCAGTTTTCACTAAACAAGAAAGACTACATGTTTTATCCCTGGGGTGTTTCAAAAAAGACTAAATTGCCTTCCTTTTATGAGCTGCATAAGAAATCATGTTCTTGTGTTTGTAAGGCTGAAATTCTTAAGGGTATATGCAAATCAATGGAAATTGCTTTGCCAAAATTGAACTATGCAACAGCAGATGTAAACACAAATTTAAAAGAAAAAGCAAATGCTGTTCTAAACGAAATTAAACACTATGATCTTGTAATAGCCCACATAAACGGTACAGATGAAGTTTCTCACAGAAAAGATATTATGGGTAAAGTGAAATTCATAGAAAAAATTGACAAAGAATTTATAAGTTTAGTAATTGAAAATGTTAAAAATACAAAAGTAATAGTACTATCTGATCATCAAACAAGTTCAGTAACGGGAAATCATGAGAAGGGCTTTGTTGATATTATTAAAACAATTATAAAGGAGTAAATTATGGCTAAAGTAATAATGGTTCAAGGAACTACATCCAATGCAGGCAAAACCTTGTCTGTGGCAGCTCTTTGCAGAATATTTAAGCAGGATGGCTACAAAGTGGTTCCATTTAAATCACAGAATATGAGTTCAAATTCATTTATAACAAAGGATGGGCTTGAAATAAGTACTGCTCAGGCAATGCAGGCTGAAGCTGCGGGAATTGAGCCTGATGCAAGGATGAATCCTATTTTATTGAAACCTGTTAGCGATAAAGGTTCTCAGGTTGTTCTAAACGGTAAATTATTGAAAGAAATGAGTGCAAGGGACTACTACAATTATAAGAAAGACATGATTCCTCATATTTTAAAAGCATATAATTCATTAGCAG
>JAAZIT010000243.1 GCA_012800685.1 Clostridiales bacterium | reverse complement strand
TAGGTGTTATTTTTTTGTTACTTTATTAAATTATTTTTTAAGCTTATTATTTCGAAAATAATGGGAAAAATATTTTTATATATATTTACTATTTTTACATTATTTGAGCTTGTCAAGCTGTTATAATATAAAATGTAAATAAAATATAAATAAGGAAGTGTAAATAGATGTGGGCTTATAATAGTGTTTTTTATCAGATTTATCCACTAGGGTTTTGCGGTGCACCATTTGATAATGATGGTGTAGAGGTTAATAGAATTTCTAAGATTAAGGACTGGATACCACACATTAAGAATTTAAATTGTGATGCGATTTACTTTTCACCAGTTTTTGAATCTGATACACACGGATATAATACAAGAGATTATAAAAATATAGATTGCCGACTAGGTAATAATGATAATTTTAAAGATTTATGCTCTACCTTGCATGAACAGGAAATAAAAATTGTTCTTGATGGTGTTTTTAATCATGTTGGTCGTGGCTTTTGGGCATTTCAGGATGTTATTAAAAACCGTGAAAACTCCCAATACCGCCATTGGTTTAATGTGGATTTAAATGGAAATTCAAACTATAATGATGGACTTTGGTACGAGGGTTGGGAGGGACATTATGATTTAGTTAAGTTAAACTTAAACAATGAAGAAGTAATTAATCACATTTTTGATTGTGTAAAGTATTGGATTGAAGAGTTTGACATTGACGGTTTACGTCTTGATGTTGCTTATTGCTTAGATATTAATTTTATAAAAAGACTTAGAGGATTTTGTGATTCATTAAAATCTGAATTTGTTTTAATAGGCGAGCTTCTTCATGGAGATTACGGAAGATTTGTTAATAATGAAATGCTTCATTCTGCAACAAACTATGAATGCTATAAGGGGTTATTTTCAAGCTTTAATAGTATGAACCTGTTTGAAATTTGTCACTCTCTTAAAAACCAATTTGGACCTGAGGACTGGTGCAGATATAAAGGAATGCATCTTTTATGCTTTGTTGACAACCATGATGTTTCGAGAATTGCAAGTGTTTTAGAAGAGGAAAAACATCTCCCACTAATATATGTACTGATGTTTGGAATGCCTGGAATTCCATGTGTGTATTATGGAAGTGAGTGGGGTGCAAAAGCCCATAAGAATGAGGGCGACCCAGCTCTTAGAGTTAGCTTTGATGAGCCAGTTGAAAACGAGCTTTCACAGTGGGTTTCTAAGCTTGCTAAAATTCATAAAGAAAGCAAGGCACTTTGTCATGGAACTATTTCAATTCCAGTTTTAACAAATAAACAGTGTATTATTAGACGAGAGTTTGAGGACGAGGTTGTTATGATAGCTATTAATGCAGATGGTGAGGATTATGCCGCACATTTTGATGCTGGTGCAGGTAGAGCTATGGAACTTATAACTGATACAAACCATGATTTTGGTGGCGGGAGTAATATGCCAGCATACTCGGCTCAAATATGGAAGGTATACTAAATTATAAAAATTATTAGCTTTATAATTGAGTGAAAAATTATATTTAAAAACAAGAAAAGCGACTGTGTAAAATATACACAATCGCTTTTAATAAATCTAAAAAATATTTAAAAACTTTATTTTGTCATAAAAAGAATACCCAATGTATTAGGCCCACAGTGGCTTGATATAGTACAGCTTGCAATGGTCTCATGGTATTCTTTAAATGGATGAATTTTTATAATGGTTTTTTTAACTAGGTCAATATAGCTTTGATCAATTCCTGAATGAGTTATAAAAATAGTTTCATAATCAATGTTGTCATATTTTCCTAAGGTTTCTTCAACATATATAGGAAGAATTTTTTCAAGCTTTCCACGATATTTTTTACCACTGCTCATGCTTCCGTCCTTGTTGCTAACTAAAATACATGGCTTTAGATTTAATAAATTTGCACCTAGTGCCGCTACAGATGAGCATCTTCCACCTGCTGCCATAAATTTTAATGTATCGAGAACAAAACTAGAATGAACATGACTAGTCATAGCATTAAGTCTAGTTGCAATTTCTGCACCACTAAGACCTTGATTAATCATTTTTCCTGCTTGAATAACTAAGTGTCCGATTCCAGTTGAAAGGTTGCATGAGTCAACTGCATATACCCCTTTAAAATCTTCTGCGGCAATGCAAGCATTTTTATATGAACTTGATAAAGCACTCCCGAGATTAATATGAACAACCTCATAGCCTTTGTCAACAAATTGCTTAAAATGTTGGGAATACTCGTCAATGTTCACTGCGGCAGTCTTTGGGAGAATTTTCTTTTCATAATAAGCATTAAATATATCACTTGGCTTAATGTCAACGTTGTCTAAATAATCTTTGCCATCAAGAATTATATGAAGTGGAAAATAATTAACGCTGTATCTTTCCTTTAGTTCGGCACTCAAATCACATGTTGAGTCTGCGCTTAAAATTACTTTTGAAGCCATAATAATACCTCCTAAACAAATTACATATTATTAATATTATATCATGGTTCAAAATATTTAGCAAGATAAATTTGTATAAATTACAAAATTACAATTAAATCGAGATTATTTTTATCTAAAATATCTAAAATTAACTGTGTAGAGGGCTTTTGGTATTTTAAAGGCAAATTAAAATTTGAATATTTATTTATCAAATTCTCTTTAAGCACCTTTGAAATTCATCCTTTATAATCATAGCTTTGTTCCTACTATATGGAACAGTATCACCACTTGTGAGAATTAACATTCTATTTTCTATGCTGTCAATAGATAAGAGGTTTACAATAAAGCTTTTATGAACTCGCATAAAGCCATGACGTTCAAAGTCACCCTCGAGCTTTGCTAAAGATGATCTAATGTCAAAGGAGCTATTATTTAAATGGACTTTTAAACAATCCCCATTAGTTTCTATATAATCAATTTTTGAAAATCCGATTTTTTTAGTTCGTCCTAAAGTGGTTTTAAATGAAAACACATTGTTATATCTGTAGTGCTTTTCTAAAAATAATTTTAGTGATTTTATTAATACAGAGTCAACTTGATTTTTGAGTATGTAATAAAAAGGAGAGAATTTAAAGCTTTGATACACAAGATTTCTGTTGTTAGAAATATATATAATAGAAACATTATTGTCAAAAATACGAATTGCTTCTGAAACCTGATAGCCAGCCATATCGCCTATCATACTAATATCCATCATAATTAAATCAAAACGGTGATTTTTATGGGCAACAAAAAGCTCGCTACCTTTATAAAATTGGATAAGGTCAAGCTTGATTTTTTCGCTGTTGAAAAAAGCTATAATCTTATTACAGAGCTTTTGAACATATATTGGATCATTATCACAAACTGCAATTCGCATAAATCTTCTCCTCTACTATAGTTAAAATAATTGTACTTAATATTAAGTCAATTTGCAACATACAAATATCGCATATCAACCAGTATTTTACAGATATAACAAATTAAGTAATTATATTAAGGGAATTTAAGTTTTAGAAGCTTTAAAAACTTTGAAGATTAATGAACAAGTATATATTTGAACATAATGCAAATATTACAAATAGGTAAGTATGAATATTAATTATATTTATTAAGTTTTTTGAATAAGAAAAGAGCGGTTAAATCGTTTTTGGGAAGTTGCATTACAATATATTGCATTAAATCAATATTTTTGAAAGAATCTCTTTTCCAACTTGCAAAAAATCAAGTTAATTATTATATTTCCACTTGACAGAACATTAACAATATTGTATAATGAATGGTAGGTAAATTTGATATTATTGGAAATTTGAAGATAATATATTGAATTTATAAATTTTTTCATAATAATTAGTTTTTATGAAATTTAATCAGAAAGGATAGGATTGATTAATGGCAAGTTTAACTAAAAACCCTAATGTTAACTCATGGGTTGACGAAATGATTGCTCTAACAAAACCAGACAATGTTGTTTGGATTGACGGAAGTGATGAGCAACTTGAATCTTTAAGAGCTGAGGCAGTATCTACTGGCGAGATGATCAAACTTAATCAGGAAAAGCTTCCTGGATGTCTTTATCATAGAACTCTTCCAAACGACGTAGCACGTGTGGAGGATAGAACTTTTATTTGTTCAAAAAATGAGGCAGATGCAGGGCCAACTAATAACTGGTGTGCACCAGCAGATATGTATGCAAAGCTAACACCAATGTACGATGGAGTTATGAAGGGAAGAACAATGTATGTTATTCCTTATTCAATGGGACCTATTGGATCACCTCTTGCAAAGGTTGGCGTTGAGGTAACTGACTCAATCTACGTTGTTCTTAATATGGATATTATGACAAGAATGGGTAAGGCTGCATTTGATAACCTAGGCGACAAGTCAAATGACTTTGTTAGAGGACTTCATTCAAAGGCTGATGTTGACCCTGAAAACAGATATATTGTACATTTCCCAGAGGACAATGCAATTTGGTCTATAAACTCTGCTTATGGCGGAAACGTTCTTCTTGGTAAGAAGTGCTTTGCTTTAAGAATTGCTTCATTCCAAGGTAAGAATGAGGGCTGGATGGCTGAGCATATGCTTATTTTAGGAGTTGAAAAGCCAAATGGTGAAGTAACTTATATTACAGCTGCTTTCCCATCAGCTTGCGGAAAGACAAACCTAGCTATGCTTATTCCACCTGAGTGTTATACAAAAGAGGGATACAAGGTTTGGACAGTTGGAGATGATATTGCGTGGCTAAAACAAGGCGATGATGGAAGACTTTATGCAATCAACCCTGAGAATGGGTTCTTTGGAGTTGCTCCTGGAACAAATGCTAAGTCAAACTTTAACGCTCTTGACTCAACAATGAAGAATACAATTTTTACAAACGTTGCTGTTAACAATGATGATATGACAGTTTGGTGGGAAGGTCTTGACAAAAATCCACCAGTAAATGCAACAGAGTGGAAGGGCGCTAAGGTTAATGGTCCTGAGTTTATTGCTGAGGGTAATAAGCTAGCACATCCAAACTCAAGATTTACTGCTCCTGCGATTAACTGTCCTTGCATTTCACCTGAATTTAATAACCCACAGGGTGTTCCAATATCTGCAATTATCTTTGGTGGACGTCGTGCAAAAACAACTCCACTAGTTTACCAGTCGTTTGACTGGAACCACGGAACATTCGTTGGTTCAATTGTTTCATCTGAGACAACTGCAGCTGCTACTGGTGCAGTTGGCGTACTTCGTCACGACCCAATGGCTATGAAGCCTTTCTGTGGCTACCACATGGGTGACTACTGGGCTCACTGGGTTGAGATTGGTGAAAAGCTTGGCGATAAAGCTCCTAAGATTTTCAATGTTAACTGGTTTAAGCTTGACGATGAGGGTCATTTTATTTGGCCTGGATTTGGTGACAATATGCGTGTACTTGACTGGATTATTAAGAGATGTGATGATTCAATTGACGCTGTTGAAACTGAAATCGGATACCTACCAAATGCTGGTGATATCAACATTGAGGGTATTGAAGATGAGGTTACACCAAAAATCCTTGAAGAGCTTCTTGCTGTTGATAAGGATCTTTGGAAAGCTGAGGTTACAGACATTCGTGAATTCTATAAACAGTTTGGTGATAGACTTCCATCAGAAATGGCTGAACAGCTTAACAACCTAGAATCAAGACTTAATAAATAGTTGAGGATTAAATAATAAAAAGCAACAGAATTTCTGTTGCTTTTTTGTTGTTTAAATTAAAATTCTAACCTAGTTAATTGTTTTAGAAAACAACTAAATTGGGTTAAGTGGGAGAGAAGACGCTTTTAAAAGTCCTTTAATAATAGGCTACTAACATCATTACTTAAAGCTAAAGAATTATTACCCATTAAATCTATTATCCAAAAGTATTTGGATATGCTAATTTGCGTTTCTAATTAATAATTGACAATATTATTATTTAGAATATTTATTATAAAAAATTAGACTACTCTTAAAAACATTGCACACTATTTTAGCTTTGAGTCTACTTTAGCTTGAAATTTTTCACTTAAAACAATAAATCTTGAGTGAGTAGCTTTCCCAATTAACCCCACCTCGTCATAAGCTGTAATTTCAAAATCAACTTGTCTTCCGTTAATAGAAATAATTTTTGCTTCTGCTTTAATTTTCATGCCTAAAGGTGTAGCAGCGCAATGAGTTGTGGAAATTGCAGTTCCAACAGAAGTTTCCCCGTCATCAAGAAATTGTGACAAGCAATTCATTCCAGCGTTCTCCATTAAAGCAACCATTACAGGAGTTGCTAAAACCTTTAAATCACCGCTTCCAACTGTGCAAGCAAGCATATTGCTGTCCACAACGCTCTCGGACAAATAATGTGTATCTAATTGAATTTCTTTCATAAAATCAGCCTTTCTGTATAAATAAATCACTAACATTATATCACAGAAAATTAGTTATACAAATAGACTGAATGTTAATTTTCAGTTCACATATATGTTGTAAAATATATAGATAGTTTTGATAAATTTCAATAGAGCAATTAGTGCAGAAAGGTAGATAAATGAGCAAGGATAGAGAAAATAAAGATAATATCATATCATCTGATGACGAGGCTTTTGAAAGAGAAATATTTAAACAGGAACAGATTAAAAGCGGAAATGATAAAGAATATATAAAGCAACAAAAAGAAATTGAAAAGCAAAAAGAAAAAGAACGGACAAGACAACTTCAGAGGGAACATGTTGAGCTAATGAAGCTTAAAGCTGGTACTATTGAAGAGTCTGAGGTTATAAAAGAAGAGCGTGATGAAAAACGTGTTTTGTCTCGAAAAGAAAAGATAGCTAATTTTTGGTATCATTTTAAAATACCAACTATTGTTGTAGTATTTATGTTAATTGCGGTTGGGTATATAACTTATGACACTCTTACAAGAGAAAAGCCTGATATGTATATTCTGTCTACCTGTAATAATGGTATAGATTATAGGAAAGAAGAGATTGAGGCTTATTTTGAACAGTATTGTCCAGATTTAAATGGAGATGGGGAAATTCATGTTCAGCTTATAGATGCCCCAATTAGCAGTGACACGGATTCTCAAGTGCTTATGGCAAATCAAGCTAAGGTATTGACTCAGCTCCAATCTGTGGAGACAATAATTGTTTTAACATCTGATGATAATTACAATCTACAGCCTATTTTAGATGAGAATGGAAACTATGAACAAGAGTCCTATGTGTTCGCTGGTTGTCTTGACGATTTAAGAGAAAAGTTTCCTAATGATGGTAAGTTTGACGAAAAGGGACTAAAATTTTCAGGTGAAAAGCTTGAGAAAGTTTTGGAATGGCAAGAAATGCCTGACAACATAATTTTAAGCTTAAGAGCACCAATAAAACCTTTGTATGGTTCAGTTGAAGATATGCAAGAAAATTATGATATAGCTCTTGAAATTGTAGAGAAAATAAGAGAAGATTTAGATTAAAAATAGAATTTTTAGATTATAATTTTAATAATTAATAAAATAAAGACGCTTTGAACCAAAAAATATTAATGGCTCAAAACGTCTTTTGCCGTGATAATATGATAAAAGTCGAGTGTTTAGAAAAATAAAAGATTTTAGTAAGTTAACTAGAACTTGCTAATGTTTTGGATTTATAACAAGAAAAACAGCTTTTTAGTGCTTAACATTACAAAAAAACCGGAAATATTATAAAATATTGCACAAAATTTCGGTTTACTACTTGAAATGTTGCTGAAAAAATAGTATTATAAATAATGTAATGTCTGATTAATATAGTGGAGGATTTATATATGCCAACGAAATATGTATTTGTAACAGGTGGAGTTGTATCGGGACTTGGAAAAGGAATAACTGCTGCATCTTTAGGACGCTTGTTAAAGGCTAGGGGATATAGGGTAACAATTCAAAAATTTGATCCTTATATAAATGTTGACCCTGGAACAATGTCACCATATCAACACGGAGAGGTGTTTGTAACAGATGATGGTGCTGAAACCGACCTAGACTTAGGTCACTACGAGAGGTTTGTTGATGAAAATCTATCAGTGAACTCTAATATTACTACTGGAAAAATTTATTGGAATGTTCTTAATAAAGAACGCCGTGGGGATTATCTAGGCGGAACTGTACAGGTAATTCCACATATAACAAATGAAATTAAAGATAAAGTTTATAGAGTTGGAAAAGATTCAAATACTGATGTTGTTATCACTGAAATAGGTGGAACGGTTGGCGATATTGAATCAACACCATTTTTAGAGGCTATTAGACAGGCTGGTATTGAGGTTGGAAGAGAAAACTCAATGTATATTCATGTTTGCCTAGTACCTTTTATAACGGGCTCTAATGAGCTAAAATCAAAGCCTACACAGCACTCAGTTAAAGAGCTTTTGTCAGTAGGAATTCAGCCTGACGTATTAGTTCTAAGAAGTGAGAGACAAATTCCACCAGATATGCAGAAAAAGATTGCTCTTTTCTGTAATGTGGAGGCTAAGGACGTTATCCAAAACCTAACAGCACCATCACTTTATGAAGTACCACTTTGGCTAGAGGAAGAGGGACTTGCTGATACAGTATGTAGTCACCTTGGACTAGCTAATAACAAGCCTGATCTTGATGAATGGATAGATATGGTTCAGATGCAAAAATCAGCTACTAAAGAGATTACAATTGGTTTGGTAGGAAAGTACATTGAGCTTGAGGATGCTTACTTATCGGTTGCTGAAGCACTTCGCCATGCAGGCTTTGCAAATGGTGCAAATGTTGAAATTAACTGGATTCAGTCCGATGAAATTACAGATGATAATGCCGGTGAAAAGCTTAAGGGCTGTGATGGTATAATTGTTCCTGGTGGCTTTGGTGACAGAGGGATTGAGGGAATGATTTCAGCTATAAAATATGCTAGAGAAAATCTTGTTCCAATGTTTGGTGTTTGCTTAGGTATGCAAATGTCAGTTGTTGATTTTGCAAGAAATTGTGCAGGACTTAAGGGAGCTTTTTCTGGAGAGTTTGGAAAGTCTGAATATTCAGTAATAGATATTATGGATAATCAAAAGGACGTTACTGAAAAGGGCGGAACAATGCGTTTAGGCTTGTATCCTTATAAGCTTGCTGAGGGAACTATTTCTCGTGAGGTATATGGTGAGGATCTTATATATGAAAGACACCGTCATCGTTATGAATTTAATAACGAGTTTAGAAAAGTTTTAAAAGAAGCTGGTTTAGTTCTTGCAGGTGTTTCACCTGATAATAAGCTCGTTGAAATTATTGAGCTTAAAAGAGATGTTCACCCATGGTTTGTAGGTGTGCAATTCCATCCAGAATTTAAATCACGTCCTAATAGACCACAACCACTTTTCAAGGACTTTTTAAGGGCATCAGTTGAATACAACGATAAAAATAATAAGTAAAATTTATAAAACGCGACCAATTCAGGTTGCGTTTTTGTTTCTTGTAAATTTTTAACTTACAAAAAGTACCTAAAGCTTTTATGTTCCACTAACTCCTAGACATAGAAAAGCCCTTAGGGTTCTTATTCCCCTTAATATCTTGACATAGCAAAAACCATATGGTTTTTGTGTTTCGCTAACATCCTAAACACAGCAAAGCCTCCTGTGGTTTTTTATTTACCATAGGAGGCTATTTTTTACTATTCGTTTTTACTAGTCTTTTTATAAATAATTGCTCTTAAGCAAATATTTTATAAATTTCTATATTTGAAGCTTACAACGTTATTATTAAATACAAATTATATGAGCTTTATTATAAAAGTTGTAATTTATTAAAATTGTTTGTAATTATTGATTTAAAATATTAGTTATGTTATAATAAAAAGACAAAATAAAACACTGAAAGTCGGGCAAATCCCATTTTGATATGTTATTATATATACAGATAAGGAGATGATTTTATGGACTGGATTCATGGTATACAAAATGCAATTGCATATATTGAAGATAACCTAAAAGAAAATATCGACTACAGTAAAATTGCAGAACAAGCATTTGTTTCAAGCTTTTATTTTCAGAAAGCATTTAGTATGCTTTGTGGATTTACTGTAGGGGAGTATATTCGAAGACGCAGACTTACTCTCGCCGGCATTGAGCTATCTGCATCAAATGAAAAGGTTATTGACATTGCGTTAAAGTATGGATATGAATCACCGGACAGCTTTACTAAAGCTTTTACACGCTTTCACGGAATTACTCCTATATCTGCTCGTAAAGACGGGGCTAAGCTTAAATCATTTGCTCCTCTTAAAATCAAACTTACTTTGGAAGGTGGTACTATTATGGATTATAGAATTGAAGAAAAATCAGAATTCACAGTTATGGGCTCGTCAAGGAGGTTTAGCATGGAAACCTCCTCTAGGGAAATCCCCCAATTTTGGACTGAACATTATCAAAAGGGGAATGGAAAATATGTTTGCGGTGAGTACGGGGTATGCTTTGATGACTCTGATGACGGCAAAACCTTTGAATATATTATTGCAGACAACTACAATCCCCAAAACGAAATACCAGAGGGTTTTGTTACACGTATAATTCCTGCACAAACTTGGGCAGTCTTTCCATGCAAAGGAGCAATGCCGACTGCTTTACAACTAGTAAACAGAAAAATATTTAATGAATGGCTACCTAACTGCAAGGAATATGAAATAGCCAGCAAATATAATATTGAATTGTATACAGATATTTCAAAATATGAAAATGGAAATCAAAGCTCTGACTACTACTCCGAGATTTGGATTCCTGTGAAGAAAAAAGACTAGCACACATAAATTATAAAAGGACTGTTATACCAAATGTTACTTGGTACAACAGTCCTTTTTATTACTATACAATTTTTAATATTAAACCCATAGGTAATGTTTATATACTCATCATTAATTGACAGACAAGGGAGCTTAACAACCATAACGCCACGAGTTTTATTCTTAGTAAAGTTTTTAATTGGAACATTTTCACAATATGGTGATATTAGTCCAATAGTTACCTTTGCCCATTTAAAATGCTGAATAAGCTTCTTTATAAACATTCTAACTAGAACCTTTTAAATTCCTTGCTTGTTCTATTATTGATATCTTTTAGAAAATTACCATTTAAATCTTAACCTGCTAAAGCTTCGTTTGGATTTGCTGGAATCTCACTTACAGGCGGATCGGTAACTGGAGGGTCAGTGACAGGTGGATCAGTAACTGGTGGTGTAGTTGTTGGTGTTGTTGTAATAGGTTTTGTGGTAGTCACAGTAGTATCAGTAGGTTTATCAGTTACAGGCTCTGGGGTTGTTACATTACTATTATTATTGCTAGAAGAAGGTGGTGTTGTGGTGGTTTTTTTTGCAGTTATTTTACTAGTTGTAGATGTAACAGTTTTTTGAGTATTAGTATATATACCTTCGTTAGGATCTATAATATCAATCTTACTTTTACCATAAATTGTTTCCTGCAATAGCTTAGCGTTTTTAACAAAGTTTACGCTAAGAACTGATGCACCTCTTATTGTTGCATTGGTCCAAGTGCCAGTTGCAGGTATCTGTAGCTGTTGTTGTGAATAGTTCATGTAAGAAACTGAATTTAGAAGTAGTGAAGCTAGTTCACCTTCAGATAAGTTTGTTTCGGTTTCTGGCATAACTATTTTTGCAAGCTTATCAATTTCTGATAGGGAAAGTCCTTTAACTTGGTTGATAGCGGCTGAAATGACTTTTCTTTGTCTTTCGGTTCTTCCAAAATCATCACCAACATTGTATCGAATTCTGCAATAAGCAAGTGCTCTATTTCCATTAAGAGTCATATTGCCACCTGCTGTCATTTTATCGGTTCCGCTAGCTTTTTTAAAAAGCC
>JAAZIT010000242.1 GCA_012800685.1 Clostridiales bacterium | reverse complement strand
TCTATTACATACTTAAATTTTAAATCTCCGCCTTTTTCACCTAGACTTGAGATGATTTCGTCAGCAGTTACACCCACGGTAAAATCCCCATATGGTGTCCCATATCTACAAAAATGTTTTTTATCCTTTTCGATAATAAATTGGCTTTCAGTTGAACCAGTACGCTCTAAAACAACTTTTTTTTGTCCAAAGACCTCTAAAGAGGTAATTGAGCCCTCAAAGCCAGTTGCCTCAGACTCTTCATAGGATATAACATATCCATCAGCAGTTTTTTTATATTTACCTCTTGTAAAAAGCTCAGTTCTTTCAAGGTTTTCACCGTCAGATTGAGTGCTTACAAGATTAATATTTACATCATTTTCTTTCAATTCTGTTTTCCCTTTCAATAAATCAATACAAGTCTAGTAATTATAACATGATTTATTTAAAATTGCAATGTATCTTTAGTATGTTAATAATTCTTTTTTAGGGAATTAACTAATAGCGTACAGGATACACATAATATTAAAAGTTTAACCATTGGAATACCAACCATATTCCTGTCATCTGAAAAATAAGAAAAAATAGATAATATTGGAATAATTCTCCAAAGCCTCTTAGTACCGAAGCAATGGATGAGTTTTTTTATTGTACAGTAAAAGCTATTAACCATAAAAAAATATAAGGCACTGTGATTTCTAAGAAATCTAGTGCCTTTAAGATTGTAACAAATGAGTGACTATTTGTCAACACTCGGTTTGTTAATTATACAACAGTGATTTAAAGGGCCAGAGCCTTTTCCTAAATCCATGCCGTCTTTAATTGCTTTAGAAATATATGCCTTTGCAGAAATTACACTTTCTGAAAGAGTTTTTCCCTTAGCTAGTCCACAAGCAATTGCTGATGATAAGGTGCAACCAGTTCCATGAGTATTTGGGTTGTCTATTCTCTCCCCAAAAAACCATTTTGCACCCTCAGCATTTATTAAAACATCGTTGGCATCATTTACTCTGTGTCCACCTTTTACTAAAACTGAAACTTTTGTCTTGTTAAAGATAATCTTTCCAGCCTCAACCATATCGTTACTTGTTTGAATTTTTATCCCTGCCAAAATCTCACATTCTGGAACATTGGGAGTAATAACTCTAGCAAGTGGTAAAAGCTCCGAAACTAATACATTTTGGGCATCGTCGGACATAAGCTTTGAACCGCTGGTTGATACCATTACTGGGTCAAGAACAATGTTTTTTGCTTTGTATAGCTCTAGCCTTTGGGCAATTACCTTGACTATTTCAGGGTTTGATACCATTCCTATTTTAACTGAATCAGGAAAAATATCTGTGAATACTGCATCAAGCTGCTTCCCAACAAATTCAGGAGTACTTTCAAAAATCCCAAAAACTCCCGTAGTGTTTTGGGCAGTTAAAGCCGTAATAACAGACATTCCATAAAGCCCATGGGCTGTCATAGTCTTTAAATCTGCTTGAATTCCAGCTCCCCCACTTGAGTCTGAGCCAGCAATAGTTAAAACTGTTTTCATTTTATTCCATTACCTCATTTTCTCAACTTGTTCTCTAAGGCTCTCAGCTTCTTCAAAAGGTTTCTCAGCCTTCATGATTGCAGAAACAACGCATATTCCGTCAATTCCACTTCCCTCTAAAACCGAAATATTATCCCTGTTAAGCCCACCAATTGCATTTACTTTTATAGGAACAGCCTTGCAAATTTCGGCTAGAGTTTCAACCTTTGTTAAAACGGTAATTACCTTAGTGGTGGTTGGATAAATTGCACCCACTCCTAAATAGTCAGCACCTTGACTGTACGCCTCTTGAGCTTGGTCAACTGTTTTTGCTGTTGCACCAACAATTTTGTCCTCACCTAAAAGCTTTCTTGCAATTGAAACCGGAATATCGCTTTGTCCCACATGAACTCCGTCAGCGTTCACGGCTAATGCAATGTCAATCCTATCATCAATTAAAAGTGGTATGTTATATCTGTGTGATATTTCCATTACCTTTTTTGCAAGGCTTAAAAATTCACGACTTGTGCGTTCCTTTTCTCTTAGCTGTAAAAGTGTAACTCCACCTTGACAAGCCTTCTGAATCTTTTTAAGGAATACTTTTTCCTCAAGATTCGTGCTGTCTGTAACTAAATACAGTGTTGTATCAAGATTTTTTCTAAAATTATAGCCCATTAATATTAACTTCCTTTGCGTTAAAATACTTTAAAAATTGCTCCTCTGTAAGTTTTGAAAGTGCGTCCATTAAATTTACTTTAAATGTTCCACTGCCTTTGGTTGTTACCGACATTTCTCCACAAATGCCCATAACCACACTTGCTGTAATAGCCCCATAAATATCAGGCGAAACCGAAAGAAAGCTTGCCACTAGTACATTTAAAAGACACCCTGTACCAGTTATATTAGATAGCTGCTTAGTACCATTATAAACATGAACTACTTTAGTACCATCAGATATAATATCTATCTCTCCACTAGCTAAAACAATACAGCCTAGCTTTTTTGCGGTCTCTAAAACCAAATAAGAATTTTCACTTAAATCTAAGCTGTCAGATTTAAGACTGTCAACTCCATTTTGAGAATAATTACTTCCGCTAAACATTTTTATTTCAGTTATGTTTCCCTTTATAACAGTTGGTCTTGACTTTTTAATTATATTTCTTGCATATTTAAGCCTCAAGCTTGAGCAAGCCACTCCAACCGTATCTATCACAAAAGGGATACCAATTTCAACTGCTGTTTCAGCTGAAATTAGCATTGATACCATTCGTGCATCAGTAATATTTCCTAGATTAAGTGCTAAAGCCTTTGCAGTTTTCGTTATTTGGCTTACCTCGTCTGGATGTTCTGCCATAATAGGTCTTGCTCCAACTGCCAGTACACCATTAGCACAATCATTTATAGATATTGGATTAGTAATACAATGAATGAGAGGAGAAGATATTTTAACATTTTCTAAATTTTTTATACAGTTTAGTTTTTTAATGAGCATATAATACTTCCTTTAATTTGTCTGTGGGCTTTCCTTTTTTGTTTTCTTGTTTATTATTAAATATATAACAGCAAATGCCACAAATAGCACTAAAATAATGTGTGGTGCATAAAAGGCAATGCCTTTAAAATTTAGCCTGTTTCTTAATACTAATACCGCAAGATATCCTATAATGCCTAAGAACGCAATTCCAATTGAGTCGCTCCAAACATTTATACTTCCCTCACAAACCTTTGAACCTAACGCTTGCTGAAATTTGCCAAGAAGTTTGTTTTTAGCCAGTTCTTTTAAGAAAATAAATGCAACAGCTCCACCAATTAAAGTTCCACTTATAAATGATGGAATATAGAAAAATGCTGTAAGTCCTTCTCTTCCCCATAAAAATGTCATGACTGGATAAGATACAATTGCACCAATAATCCCAGTTCCAATAACCTCACCTATTACAGCGAATATAAGCTTTCCCTTTGATGCTCTATAAAGAACACCTGATAAAAAAGCTCCGAACACTGCACCAGTTAAGGCTAGTGGTGGAATACCCATGAATAACATTCTTAAAATTCCTATAAGTACAGCACATAAAAGCGAGTACCACGGTCCTAACAATACCGCACATACTATATTAATAAGATGTGCCATTGGACACATTCCCTCAACCCTAAGTATTGGCGAAATTACTACTCCGATTGCTACTAGCATTGCAAGCATAATCATTTTTAACATTGCTTGGGATGTTTTGTTTGTTTTTTGGTTCATTTAAGTTCCTCTTTTCAAATAGTATCTGAAAAGCATTGGAAAAGCCAAACCCTAGCAATTCATGTTAAAACCACATGAAATTCCATTACAGCAACAAGGTGCTATAACTGTGTATAAAACACAGATGCTAATCAGTTCGGTCGGTACTTTTAGCACCCTCTCACCTCGAAACACGAGTTCCCATCGCTATCTGAACCAGATTTTCTGGCCATAATTAACAGACAAAGACGCTCCTCTTCATCCGCACTAAAGAAATGATATATGATTTAATAGTTATTTCCTATTTTTCTGTACAAAACTCAACCTTTTTACCTTCAAGAATTAAATTTGTTGTTCTAACTGCACACATTTTACCGCACATTGAACAGCTATGACGGTCTGCTGGTGGAGTTTCTTCAAAATATCTTTGAGCCTTTTCACCATCAAATGCAATTTTAAACATATCGTCCCAATTAAGCCTGTGCCTTGCATCAGACATGGCATTATCTCTGTTTCTTGCGTTTGGAATTCCCTTTGCAATATCAGCCGAATGTGCCGCTATTTTTGTTGCAATTATGCCTTCCTTTACGTCATCAATGTTAGGAAGTCTTAAATGTTCAGCAGGTGTTACATAGCACAAAAAGTCTGCTCCAGATGATGCAGCAATTGCACCACCAATAGCTGATGTAATGTGATCGTATCCTGGAAAACAATCTGTTACAATTGGACCTAGAACGTAAAAAGGTGCTTCATGACAAAGTCTTTTTTGAAGTTTCATGTTTGCTTCAATTTCATTAATTGCCATGTGTCCTGGTCCCTCAACCATAACTTGAACATCCTTTGCCCACGCTCTTTCGGTTAAATACCCTAGCTCAATTAGCTCCGAAATTTGTCCAGCATCTGAGCTGTCGTCAATGCACCCTGGACGAAGTGCGTCACCTAAACTAATTGTAACATCGTATTCACGAAGAATTTCTAAAACCTCGTCATAATATTCAAAAAATGGATTTTCATTTCCTGTCATTTCCATCCAAGCGAATAGCAGGCTTCCACCACGAGAAACAATGTTCATCTTCCTCTTGTCACGCTTAAAAGCCTCAACACAACGCTTGTTAATTCCAGCGTGGATTGTAACAAAATCCACACCCTCTTCAGCATGAGCTTTAACAACCTTTAAAAAGTCCTTTGCTGTTATTTCAAGCAAATCTTTTTCAAGATATCCAATGGCATCATACATTGGAACTGTACCAATCATTGCAGGAGACATATTAATAAGCTCTTGTCTAAATTTATTGGTTTTTCCATAGTTAGATAAATCCATTATAGCCTCTGCTCCAAATTTTAAAGCCATATTTACCTTTTCAAATTCATGGTCATAGTTTTTTGCATCACCTGAAATACCAAGGTTAACGTTAATTTTGGTTTTCATGCCCTTGCCTATTCCCTCTGGTGAGAGTGAAGCGTGTCTAACATTAGCAGGAATTGCCACCTGTCCAAGTGCAACAAGTCCCCTTAGCTTCTCAACTTCCATCTGTTCCTTTTTAGCAACTATCTCCATTTCCTTTGTGATAATACCTTTTTTGGCTGCTTCCATTTGGGTTTTGTAAGTCTTTACGCCAGTCATTTTATCATTCCTTTAGATGTTGTTAATCAATACAGAAAACCCTATCTGAGAAATAATAAAATCACACTAAACTAAAACTAGTTAGACTTGTTCAATAAAAAAAGAACAAGCCAACAAAAGCTTGTTCCATGATTATATTTTATCACAGCAAACTCCCTACGTCGGCATTATCCGAATCAGGTATAAAGATATTATAAAATATCCCATAGGGTCGGAGCTAAGCTCCCTCTCAGTAGCGACCACATCGGACGCACTCCCCTGTTTGATTACATATTAATTATAGTCGAAATAAGTCACATTGTCAATAGATAGATATATATAGACAAACAAATTAGAACCAAAATCCTCACCATATGTATATTATATAGTATTAAAATAAATTGGAGGTTATCTAATGCGTGAATTAATATATAATAGATTATCAGTAGTAAATTATGCAAGAAAATGGGCTTTCGAACGTAATCCCGCTTATTATGATTTTGAAAATTTAGGAGGTGACTGTACAAACTTTGCCTCCCAGTGCATTTATGCTGGAGCAGGAGTAATGAATCCAACCCCAACAATAGGGTGGTACTATTACTCATTAAACAATCGTACCCCATCTTGGACAGGTGTAGAGTATCTTTATAACTTTCTTGTAAATAATAAAGGTGTTGGCCCATATGGAAAGGAAGTTACACAGCGTGAAGCAGAAGTTGGTGACGTTTTACAGCTAGGAGATGAAAATGGACATTTTTACCACACCCCTGTAATTGTGGGGAAAATGGGCAACAGGATTTTTGTCGCCGCTCATACCTATGACGCATATATGCGCCCTCTTGACGATTATGTATATGAAAATGTTAGATTTATTCATATATTAGGTGTAAGAACTTATTGAGTAAAAACAGCTTATACTAAGTTATGATGTTATTTTTATTCTTAAGTTACCCACTTGAATTCATACTAAACCTATGGTATAATTGGGTTATGCTTTAGAGATTGTTTTTCAACTGAAAGGAATGATAAATATGAAAATTTCCACTAAAGGAAGATACGCATTGCGACTGCTTATCGATTTAGCCCAACATAAGAATAGTGGGTTTGTCGCTCTTAAGGACATTGCCGAACGTCAAGAAATATCTAAAAAATACCTTGAGCAGATTGTTCCACTATTAAATAAATCTGGTTTTCTAAGAACTAATCGTGGATATCAGGGCGGATATATGCTAGCTAAAGAGCCTAATAAATATACAGTTGGGGAAATCCTCCGTGTAACCGAGGGGAGCCTAGCACCAATTTCATGCTTGGATTATGAACATAATGATTGCCCTCGTGCTGAAGGCTGTATTACAATAGGTGTTTGGAGAGGATTGTATAAGGTTATTACAGATTATTTAGACAATATAACTATACAGGATATTTTAGATCAGAAGGCTGATGTTTGGAGCGATTATAGCATTTAATTAAGATGTGTTTTAGAAAAATAGAATTATTAAAATAGCGAATATAAATGATTTTCTTAAAACTCTTATTTTACGAATACATTAACCCTAAATCTTATAGGATTTATTACGTACAATTATAATTATTTTAGGTTATAATTTACGTTAAACCAATATAAAAATTTAATTTTATCAATTAAATTGAAAAGCCTAATGAATAAAAATCATTAGGCTTTTATTGCTGTTATTTTTTGCAGTAATGTAAGATTGCTTCATTTACATAGTTGGCTGTACCCTCACCAGTTTTATCAATAGTTTCCTTAAAGCGCTTATCCTCCGCATACATTAGCCCTAAGCCTTTTAAAATTTCTTTAGTACAATTATAATGATTTTGGGTTATAAAATCACGGAGCTTTCCAACCTGCTCTTGAGCCTTGATATCACTAGGCTTCTCATTTTCATTAAAAAGTCGTGAAAATCCTTTAAAAATATTCATCATGTCATTATTAATTTTATCCCATTTCTCATTAGAATATTTAGAGGTTTTCTCCACATTTTCGTTATATGCAGAAGTTTCACCCCAACGCTCCATAGCCTCCTTAGCGTATTGGTTTTTTATCTTTTCATAGTCTTTGTTATCAAATTCATTAAAGCTCATATCAATTTCCTCCTTATTTATTCTTTCAATTAAATTAATTAGTCCCTCTAGCCGTTGCTTTTTTAACAAAAGAAGCTCTTTTTGTTTTGATAAAGCAAGGCTTTGGTTAAAGCTAGGATTAGAAATAATTTCAAGTATTTCCTTTAAATCAAAGTCAAGCTCACGATAAAAAAGTATCTTTTGAAGTCTACCTAGTGCCTTTTCATCATAGTATCGATACCCATTTTCCTCCTGTACATAAGAGGGCTTTAAAAGATTAATTTCATCATAATAATGAAGTGTGCGCACACTTACACCTGTTAGCTTTGCCATTTCGCTTATTGAAAGTTTCATTATCTCATCTCCCTATAAATTAGTATACACTATAACGCTACGTTAGAGTCAATAGGCTTTTTAGCTTTTTATAAAAAAATTTTGTATTTTTCCACAAAAAAGCAGGCACTAATGTACCTGCTTTAAAGTTATGATTTTAGCCACCGAGCTTTATCATTTCATCAATGCATTTTCTAGCTTGATTAATTGTTTGGTCATCAAGTATTATTTCTTTCCCGCCATTTCCGTTTACACAGTTGTAAACGTCCATTAGAGTTGTCATTTTCATGTTTTTGCATATCATTGCATATGACAAATTATAAAATGTCTTTTCAGGGCAATCAAATTGCAAATGTTCGGTTATACTAATCTCAGTACCAATAATAAATTCCTTAGCACTAGATTTTTTTGCATACTCCATAATTGCAGAGGTAGAACCAACAAAATCAGCAAGATGAAAGACACTTGGCTGACATTCAGGGTGAACTAGTAATAAAGCATTAGGATGCTCCTCTTTAGCCTTAATAACATCTGTCGCTTCAACAATTGCATGAGTTGGACAGCCCCCAGATAAAGTCTTAATGTTTTTTTCTGGTAACTGTTCCTGAACATAAGCACCTAAATTGCAATCAGGAATAAACAAAATGTCTTTCTCTGGCATAGAACCAACAATTTTTACAGCCGATGAAGATGTTACGCACACATCACATATAGTTTTAAGCTCAGCAGTTGAATTTATATATACAACCACCTTATGATTAGGGTAAAGCTGTTTGACTTGCCCAATCAGAGCCTTGTCCATCATTTCAGCCATAGCACATCCTGCCTCAGGGTGAGATATTAAAACTCGCTTTTCAGGGGAAATAAGCTTAACTGTTTCAGCCATAAAATGAACGCCGCACATTAATATATTTTTGTTTGACACTTGACTAGCCTGCTTGCTTAACGCATATGAATCACCAGTAAAATCGGCGATTTCAGTAATTTCTCTTGCTTGATAGCTGTGGGCTAGAATGCATATGTCATTTTCTTTTTTTAGTTTAAGTATTTTTTCCTGTACTTCTTTAATAGTCAAATTTATTGCCTCCAAATTATTAAAAATATTTAAAATCTAATTCCTATTACTTTGATATAGATTAAGTATACCTAATTTCAGTTTCAAAGTCAATAGCCATATAATAGAGCTTTTCAAGAAAAAAAAAGCATATTAAATATACCCATTTATAGGATAACCTAATATGCTAAGTGTATTCTATTTTGCGCCATCACGTTTTAAAACGGCTTTTATGGTTTTAAAAAGTATTTGTGTATCCGTTGCAAAAGACATTTCTTTAATGTATTTCACATCAAGAGCAACCCATTCATCAAATGAAATATTGCTTCTTCCAGAACACTGCCAAAAACAAGTTAGCCCTGTTTTAACGTCTAATCTATGCATTTGATATTCTGTATATTGCTCCACCTCACTAGGAAGTGGTGGTCTTGGTCCAACAATACTCATGTCACCAGCTATAATATTTAACAGCTGTGGCAATTCATCAATACTAGTTTTTCTAATAAATTTGCCAATTTTAGTAACTCGTGGATCGTTGTCCATTTTAAATGCAGGTCCATCGACCTCATTATGCTTATGAAGGTCCTTAAGTTTTTCTTCGGCATTAACACACATGGATCTAAATTTATACATTTTAAATCTTTTTCCGTGTTTTGTAAGTCTCTCTTGAACAAAAATAGGGTTATGAAAATCACCCAAAAAAATAATTATACCTATCACTAATAGAATTGGAAACAGCACTATTAATGCGCCAAATGATAAAATTAAATCCAACATTCTTTTTATCTTGTTGTAGATTTTATTTTCTTTAGCGAAAGATTTTTCTTTGTTGTATACTATTTTGTTTGTTGTCACTTTTATATTTCTTTTTTCATAATCAATATTTCTTTCAACTTCGATTGCCGTTGCACTATTTTCTCTCAATTTTTACACCTCTCGAAAATTAAACAAATCGAATTGCGTCTACACAATGTTACATAACCTAACAGTCTACGTCACATTATATAAATTATACACACAACAAGTTGCAATGTCAATAGTTTTAAAAGGTTTTTTTGATTGATATATTTAACCAAAGTACGATTTCTAGGTCTTTTTTGATTTTACTCATTAAATCTGTTGTAAATTACACTAAAGAAAACGATATCCAATTTCTACAAATTATGCATTTTTGTAATTTTTTCGTAAAAGAAACTAATACTATATATGTTTGCAGAAAAGAATTGTATAATCTAGCTCAATTGTATATTTTGTGTAAACTTATAATAAAAGAACTGTTGTTATTTGTCACATTTTAACTATTTCTGTATTTTAAATTTTAAAAATACTATATTTAAGAAGTTAAAATAGTATATTTATACATTTAAAGCTCTACAACCTTTGTTGCAATTTTATTAGCAAAAGCTATATCATGCTCAACAAATAATATTGTTGGTTTAAATTCAAGAAGAAGATTTTCAATTTGAATTCTTGAAATTACATCAATATAATTAAGGGGCTCATCCCAAATATAAAGATGTGCTTTTTCGCATAAGCTTTTAGCAATTAACACCTTTTTCTTTTGTCCTTCACTGAAATCGGATATATCCTTTTCGAATTGAATCCTAGAAAAATCAAGCTTTCGTAGAATTGCCTTAAATAAGCTTTCATCTATATTACACTCTTCCGCGTATTCTGACAAGTCACCAATTAATTCCGAAGTGTCTTGAGAAACATATGATATTTTCAATTCTTCACCTCGATACAGATTTCCTTTAGTATTAATATTATCACCTTTAACAAGCTTTAATATGCTGGATTTCCCCGACCCATTTTTCCCTTTTAGATTAATCCTATCGCCGTTGGCTATTTCAAAGGATACGTTCTCACAAATGTTTTTATCGTCATAAAAAATGGAAATATTTTTAAGTTCTATAAGCCGTTTGGTTTTATAATCTATATGGGGAATTTTTAAGCTTTCAGTCGATTCTATATTTTTTAAAAGCTTTGATTTTTCGTTAAACGCCTCGTTTTTTCTGCCCTCAATTGTTTTTGAGCGCTTCATCATTTTAGCAGACTTGTGCCCTAAATAACCCCTGTCAGGGCGAAGACCTGAGTTTTTAGTGTGATATTTAGTTTTTTCGTTTTTTCCAGACCATTCAGACACCTGTTTTGCTGATGTTGAAAGTCTCTTTACTTGCTTTTTTAACTTTTCATTTTCTGAAAATTCAAAATTATCCTGAAGCTCCTTATTTTGAAGCCATGAGGAAAAATCTCCTTTTTGAATTTGTATGTCATTTTTATTTATTGATAGAACATGATCTATGCAACCGTCGAGAAAGGCTCTGTCATGTGATACAATAATAAAACCTTTTTTCTTGTTTAAATATTCGCTAACTAATTCCCTACCTCTAACATCGAGGTGATTGGTTGGCTCGTCAATAAGCAGAAAGCTGTTCTCTTTTAAAAACAATGCCGAAAGCATTACTTTAGTCTGCTCGCCTTTTGAAAGGGTGTTAAATGGGCGAAACAGCACCTCATCGGAGACCTCAAGAAGCGACATTTCTCTCGATAACTCCCAGTACTCATAGTTGGGGCAGATTTTATCCACCACATCAATGCCATTTACGCTTTTGTCCACTACATTAGATGGAAAATAGTCAAATGTAATTGAAGAAGCACAGGTAATTTCACCTTGATGCTCATACTTACCTAATAATAGATTTAAAAAGGTTGTTTTTCCTCTTCCGTTTCTACCTGTAAAACCAAGCTTCCAATCTGTGTCAATGTGAAAGCTTGCATTTTCAAAAATGTTGTCATAGCTCCCCTCATATGCAAAGGTTAGATTTGAAATGTTTATAAGTGACATGATTTTGTCCTCCCAAAAAATAATAGAGCCGCAAGAAAGTTAATTCTTGCAGCTCATAATAAACAAAATCAAACCATGCCAATATAATTAGCAAAATTTAATCATATAACTAGAAGTAGCTATACAACTAGTTTTAAATTATATTAATGAGTTATGAGAATTTAGCACTTTCTTGCAATGGCACAACAAAAACACATACGAAAATTACAGCTGAAAATAGCTGCGTTAATATTAACGTCTATGTGCCTAAATTATTAGCAAGAAATAATGCGCATCCTCTCACTCCAAACCTTTATTTTTTATTATTATATCATATGTTTTCACTTTTAGCAAGGGCTTGTTTTTGAAATTAACATACTATTTATAACTTAAGTTTTCCATTGGCATTACCCAGTGACACTAGCAACCAAGTCACAATCGACTTTTCACAATCAATCTCTCATTAGTCATTAACCTACAGCCATCATGCCTATTTACTAGCTCAAAATCAAGCCTCTCTTAAATACTCCTTAATAACCTCACAAAAAACAGAACCGTATTTTTCAGCTTTTCTTTTACCAACACCCGCAACCTCTAGGAAGTCCTCAATAGTCTCTGGTTTCTTTCCACACATATCCTTAAGAGTAGCATCAGAAAACACTATATAAGCTGGAACATTTTCTTGATATGCAAGCTTTAGTCGGGTTTTCTTAAGTTTTTCCATAAGATTATTCCCATGACCCGTGTCAATAGAACGTGTTTTTTCTTTCTTTTCAACAGGAATTTTCATCTCAAGACTTATTCTGTCCTTTAGAATTTCTAATGACTTTTCATTTAGCTTGACTACACTGTAATTCATGTCATCAACAAATAAATACCCACGCTCAATTAAAAAGTCCATTATCAGAATTATCCTTTTTGTTGAAACATCGGACATTAAAGCGTATGTAGAAAGAGTGTCTAATCCGTTTTTAATAACCTTCTCATTTTTCGCCCCACGCAAAACATCAGTAATCATGATTTTTCCAAAGGATCTTCTACGCTGTGAAATTCTGTAAACACATGATAATATTTTTTGCGCCTCAATAGTTATATCTATGGTTTCATAATTGGTTAAACAGCTTGAACAATTTCCACAATACGAAACGCTCTTGTCACCAAAATACTTTAAAATCCAGTTTCTTAAACACTCTTGAGTTGTGCAGTAAAACGTCATTTGCTTAAGGAGATTTAAGTCCTTTTCAATAATCTCATTTCGCATTCCAATAGTTAGCTCTTCAGATTCATTGCTGTTTTCAATTAAAAACTTGTTAGTTCTAACGTCCTGCTTACTGTAAAGAATAATACATTGGGCATTTTCTCCATCTCGCCCGGCACGTCCAGCCTCTTGATAATAGCTTTCAATATTTTTAGGCATATTGTAATGCACCACAAATGATACATTGGACTTGTCAATTCCCATTCCAAAGGCATTAGTTGCGACCATAATGGTTTTTTTATCAAATAGAAAATCATCTTGATTGTTTCTTCTTTCCTCAGCACTTAACCCTGCATGATATCTTGTTGCTTCATAACCATCTTTGTTTAAAAGAGTACATACCTTTTCAACTGTTTTCCTTGCTAAACAATAAACAATTCCATTCTTATTGCCGATTTTCTTTAGAACTGAAATAAGGTCATTGTACTTATTTGTTGTCTGCTTTACATCAAAATATAAGTTCTTTCTGTCAAAGCCTGTTGTTAAAAGATATGGATTTTCAAGCCTTAGAATTTCAACTATATCATCTCTAACAACCTTTGTAGCGGTGGCTGTAAAAGCCGAAACTATAGGTCTTTTAACTAGGCAACTTACAAAATCAAGAATTTTCAAATAGCTTGGTCTAAAATCCTGCCCCCACTGTGAAACGCAATGGGCTTCATCTATAGTTACCATTGAGATATTGGCTTGATTAGCAAACTCTAAGAAACCACTGCTAAGCAATCTTTCAGGTGCAACATAAAGTATCTTATATTCTCCTAAATAAGCCTTGTGCATGGTTTGTGAATATTGAGCAGAGCTTAGCGATGAATTAATACAAGCCACATTTACACCCATATCAGTTAATGCTTCCGTTTGGTCTTTCATTAACGAGATAAGCGGTGATATAACTATTGTGATTCCATCTAAAAGCATGGCGGGGATTTGAAAGCAAACTGATTTTCCTGCACCAGTTGGCATTATTCCAAGACAATCTCTCCCTGATAAAATAGCATTTATTAGCTCAAGCTGTCCTTCACGAAAATTAGTGTGTCCATAGTATTGTTTAAGAATTTCTTGTGGGGTCATGTGTTATCTCCTAGCTTTTTGTATTACGTTCAAACCTTATTATACAACATATTCATTAATGCTTTGTGAATAAAAATAAGTCCACCAAACAACTAATAGTATTATAAATAATTCAAAGCAAAATTAACTTTTAGCATAAATAAGTTTTAATTTAATTTGTAAGTGTTTATTAAACCCATGCACTATGTCAAACCTTTCACCGCTTAGAATAATTATATATATATCTGTTTCATGGGTGATATGTCAGGAACATTTTTAAATAAAACAGCCTGTCCTATTAATAAGACAGGCTGTTTAATACACAGAAATTAATTTAGAACACGCTTAACTGCTACCATCGAAATTGGTGTAACAATGATATTCCTTTTGTTAATAGGCTCTCTAAAAGCCTTACCACTTTCATCACAGCAAATTGTGCACATACCTTCATTCCAGATATACTCTGGTACCCATACCTCACGAAATTCTTGAGTTGGATTTATAATGATGTAAAAGCACTCATCTTCATCTCTAAGTGAAAAACAAATTAAGTTTGGATCATCATGGTACTCAAATCTTAAGCATCTTTCAACATCTTCTTTAGTCGAGAGCCTAAATAGCTTTGATGATTTTCTTAACTTAATTAGCGCCTTGTAATATCTAAAAACATCAAAATATTCCGCTTTTCTCCCCCACTTAATTGAATTGGTAAAATCGGGAGCATTATAGCTATTTTCGTCAAAAATATTACAAGGATTAGGTTCAGTTCCTACTGGAAGAATTTTAGGTTTTGTTCTTAAGAAATCTTGTCCGAACTGAATAAATGGAACACCTTGAGAAACCATTAATATTGCCGCTGCAAGCATATCCATTCTCTTCCTAATATTTTCTTCTTGGTGATTTGCACTAATGCAAATTTTATCCCACAGGGTATTATTGTCGTGAGCCTCACAATAATTGATAGATTGGGTTGGTTCATAAGCCCAACAAGCGTCTTGGTGCGTATCTAACTGGCTGTGAGGAACAGACCCCACAATTCCACGTTTTATAACACCTGCTGCATTGAAATCTCCACTTACATAGCCTGCTTCATAAGCGTTAAAAGTTCCGCCCTTGATAGCATCACGAATGTTGTCGTTAAATAAACCAACAGCTCCAAATTTATAAGAATTCCACTTAAATGCAAGCTGGTCGACGCTTAAAAGCGAATCTCCACCTGTCCACCCCTCGCCGTACATTAAGATGTTAGGGTTAATTTTGTTAAGCTCTCCTCTTATAAGGTTTACTGTTTCAATATCGTGAAGAGCCATTAAGTCAAATCTAAATCCGTCTATTTTGTACTCTGTTGCCCAAAATTTTATGCTATCAATTATAAATTTTCTCATCATTAAATGCTCAGAAGCTGTTTCGTTACCACAGCCTGAACCGTTAGAAAACAAACCGTCTCTATTACGATGATAATAATATGGAAAAGACTTGTGAAAAGCTGAAAGCTCGGTGTAATAAGTATGATTGTAAACAACATCCATTATAACTCCAATGCCTTTTTTGTGTAAAGCCATCACTAGCTCTTTAAATTCTGTAATTCTTTTTTTAGGATCCTCAGGGTCTGTGGAATAAGAGCCCTCAAGACAGTTGTAATTCTTAGGATCATAGCCCCAATTGTATTGCGCCTTGTGTGGCTTAGATTCGTCAACCGTTACAAAATCCCCAACCGGAAGAAGTTGAACATGAGTAACCCCTAGCTCAATTAAATGATCAAGTCCAGTTTTTATTTCGCCATTCCTAGTTTTTTCTTCAGTAAATCCTAAGTACTTTCCACGATTTTCAAGAGAAACCCCACTTGTTGGGTCAATAGAAAAATCTCGCACATGAGTCTCATAAATAATTGCATCACAAGGTGATTCGCATATAGGACTTTTTACTTTGTCCCAGCCCTTTGGATTAGTGGTTGAAAAGTCAACTATTGCTCCTCTGTCACCGTTAACCCCACAGGCTTTAGCATATATATCAATGGTTTCTTCACGTCGACCATGAAATTCAAATGAAAAGGTGTAAAAATAGCCATCAAGACTTCTTAAAATCTCAACAAACCAAACACCAGTCCAATGCCTTTCCATCGGTAAGGATTCCACTAAATTCATTCCAGTGCCATCAGCAAAAACTTTTAGATATACTCCAGTTGCCCATGGCGACCATGTTCTAAACTGTGTTTTACCGTCAACGATCTTAACCCCTAAATCATCACCACCATAGTAATTATCCCTATCAAAAGCGGCATAATCATTAATTCGAAGCATAGTGCTCTCCCTCCTTAATTTATCGCAAGGGTTTGTCCTTGTTTTATAATAGTCTCACAATTATGATAAGTGTTTTCTAAAAATATTTTAGGCTCTTGAATAGCTCCCTGTTGAACCATTAGAACTACTGTAGAACCACCAAATTCAAATTTACCTTTTTCCTCGCCTTTAAAAACAATGCCCTTGTCGTTATGCAAATTCGATATTTTCCCTACCATGGTTGCTCCGACTTCCATTTGCATAACCAAACCAAATACCTTTGATTTTATTAAACAATATTCTCTTGTGTTTTCTTTAAATACTGGATAATAATCAAAGGCAATAGGATTAACTGTGTGAAATTTACCCTTAATATGCTTGTTATTGGATTTAATTCCACTACAGCAGTAGCTGTATCTGTGATAATCGTCAACAGATAGCCTTAATATAAAAGCGTAGCCTCCACTAAATTTTTCGGCTGTGCTCTTGCTTTTTAAAAGGCTTTCGCAGGAATAAGTTGTTCCCTTAATACTAAAACTAGCATTATCATCAAGCTTATAACAGCTTACTTTAGAATCACTAGGAGAAATTAAAACCCTTTCGTCATTAGAAAAAGGTCGCTTTCCTTGCTTAATTTTTCTAGTAAAGAAATCATTATAGCTTTTAAACTTTCTCTCCTCAAATTGTGTCATATCAATATTGTTTTTCTTTATAAAGCTTTTTATCATTGGAACTGAAAGTCTTGAGTTTAAAACAGAACCGCCTAACTTTGAAATAGCAGGTGATACTAAAATCTTTAGTATCGCCCTGCCCCAAATTTTTGTATAAAGGTTTTTCAAAAGCCTGTCCTGTGATGTCTCATTAGAATAACAGTTGCCATCTAAATCCTTAAAATTCATTAATACAAATTACCCTTCCAAAAACCTACTAAAATTAAAATTCCTAGTGTTGCTAAAACCAAAAGCCCTCTCAAGCTTGGCTTTTTTACCTTTATTTTTACCACGAAAAGCAATGATACTATTATCATAAAGCTTTGGAAAATATAAGGAAACGCACTTCCCACAGCATTTTTAGCTAAATAAATTAGCGGAAAAAGCACTGACACTGATGTTACAGGAAGCCCTTGATATTCTTTTCTGTTCTCGGTGGTAGTTTGCTGACGCTCTTGCTCAATAACATTAAAATATCCCAATCTAATAACACCGCATAATACAAGCAATATTGCCGAAACTAGACCTAGACCGTGGTTTAGACCAAAGGAATAACCAATCATTGCAGGAAAAACAGTAAAGCATACTAAATCACATAATGAATCAATTTGAATTCCAAAAACCTTTTCTTGATCCGTTCTGTTTTTCATTGCTCTTGCAATTTTTCCATCAAATAAATCACATATTCCTGAAAGCAACAGACATAAAAAACATATTGCATAATCGCCCTCAAATATTTGCGTCATACCAAATACAGATGATGCCAAACCAATATAAGTTAGTATCACTGAATAATTATAAAAACCAATCATTTTAAATTCCCAATACCCCTTTTTCTTAATTCATTATAAATTCCTATTTAAAAACCAATGCTATAGTTGCCACTGAAACCAAAAACTGAATGATTGAAAGCCTGTATACTGTTTGCGTATCAGACCAACCCTTATTTTTTCTCAAATGGTCGTGAATTGGAGTTCTAATGTTCTTCATAAAGTTCTTTATCTTTAAAAATCTTATTGCTGAAAGCTTTAACAAACCTAATCCGCCATCAATAATAAGAATTATTGCCGCTGGAATGAATAGAATTGGTGAGCCTGTTTTTAAGAACGCAATTGCCAAAACAACTCCCAAAGCTCGTGAACCAGCATCCCCCATTAATATTTTGCTTGGAGAAGCGTTAAACCATAAGTAAGCTGCAATTGATACAATCATTATAACAAGGATTGTTGAAAATGTCCTGTCAATGTTAAGCTTTGTTAGTATAATTAAAGCCGTTGCAAGTGAAATTGTAGTAAGTGTTCCGCATAACCCATCAACACCATCAGAGCAGTTTGTCACATTAATACTAGCCCAGACAAGTATTGTTCCCAAAACAACAAACAATACAGGATGTATATAGATGTCAATGTTTAACATAGCAATGGAAATGTTTGACGAATTGAAATGGTAGTATGCAAAAGCTGTTGCAGCTGAAATAGCAAAGTCTAAAAGCCCCTTAACCAGCTCGCCCCATGGTTTTTCAGACGAATCATCTAAATAACCAGTTAGCATTGACAAAAATATCAAAACTAAGTAAATAATCACTTCTAAATTAAGCTTCACTAATAAAACCGATGAAATTGTAAATGTTGTTATTAGTATAAGTCCCGCCCCTCGTGGTTTACCCTCAGAAAGAGAACCGTTGTGAGCATATTTCCTTCCTTGGTCCTTTGGAAGCATTCCTTTAAAGAGGATTATACCCAAAAAAGTTATAGCAAAAGACATAGCCACCGTGAGTGCCAGCCCCACCCCTCTAAATTCGTCGCTAAAAAGCAAACTTAACATCGTCATCGTCCTTTTCAATTATTCTAAATATTGTAATTTCTATTATATAATACACTATTCATTATACTATATCTACATATTTATTTCAATATGATTTTTTACTAAAATACTCGCCCACAACTATAGGTTTTTACCAACAAAGTACATAACCAACATGGTTGCTTTTTGTTGAAAAATCGTTTAAAATAGATAAAACAATCAATTTTTGCGATAGGAGGATTATTATGACAAAACCCAAGACTTATACCACAAAACAAAAGGCAATCGAAGTCTGTAATCGACTTGAGGAATACTACCCTGATGCTTCTTGTT
The DNA here is from genome assembly GCA_012800685.1 of Clostridiales bacterium. Classification (GTDB taxonomy): domain Bacteria; phylum Bacillota; class Clostridia; order Oscillospirales; family Ruminococcaceae; genus JAAZZIT01. The sequence goes on along the minus strand of JAAZIT010000242.1, from coordinate 5,835 downwards.
CGCTAACATACTCAAAACCCCATGAGTTAATGATAGCCGGAAGGCTTTCTGCTCAATGTACTGATGCTCGTGTAAATATCGTTTCGAAACCACTTTTTGAAAAATACACATCAATTAAAGACTTTGCCGAAGCAGAAATTTCGGATATAGAAGAAATTATAAAACCTTGTGGACTTTATAAAACAAAAGCTAAATCTATAAAAGAGATGTGCCAACAGCTTATTGAAAATTTCAATGGAGAAATTCCAAATACGCTCGAGGAGCTAACCACACTTTCTGGAATAGGAAGAAAAACAGCTAATTTAATTATGGGTGATGTTCATCATATGCCTGCGATAGTAACTGATACCCACTTTATAAGAATAACAGGAAGAATTGGACTAACTAAGAATAAAATACCAAAAAAGGTTGAAGATGACCTTAGAAAAATTATTCCACCTGAAAAATCCTCAGATTTTTGTCATCGCATAGTAATCTTTGGCAGGGATATTTGTAAAGCTAGAGGAGAGCGCTGTGAAAAATGTCCAATTTCCGATATATGTGATTATAACAAATCACGAAAATAACAGTTTAATTTATTTATACTATTTCATATTGCAACTTCTTATTTCACAATTTACATAATCTTAATAAAAGACCCTAATTATTGTTATTTCCGTGTAGTAATCTATAATTAGAAACTGAAAAGATGAAGGAGGTTTGCAACATGAATAAATTAAATCCAGTTTCATATAATTATAACAGTTTATCAACTCCAGGAGGTGGCTTTGTCACAGGTTTCGTTTTTCATCCCACTTCTCCTAATATACTATATGCCAGAACTGACATAGGTGGTGTATATAGATTTTCCTTTGAAAAAAGACAATGGATATCCTTAATGGACTCTTTCACTGAATTTCAACATCATTTAAACAGACCTTTGTCCATAGCCATTGACTATTATAATAGTAATAGACTTTTTGCAATATGTGGTGATAGTGCCTATAGACATAAGAATGACGGTTGCAGCCTTCTAATTTCCGAAGATATGGGTAATAGCTTTTTAGAAAAGCCAGTTCCATTTCCAGTTGACGGAAATTTTGCAGCAAGGTCAACAGATGAAAGACTAGCCTTTAAAGATGATACTTTGTATTTTGGTTCTCAAGGTAGTGGTTTTTTTAAATCCGTGGATTTAGGAGATAGCTGGGAAAAGCTCGATTTCCCTGAAAACAACATTACTTTTATTTGGCTTAGTCAAAAAGAAGACATAATGATTGTAGCATGTACCGGTGAAACAAATTCTATAACTAACAACCGTGGAGATACTCTCTACGTGTCATATAACAAGGGAGAGACCTTTAAATCTCTCCCTACTCCAAAAACTCTTGACGATGCCCGCTGTTTTTATAAAGGTTTTGTTCCAGTCGGTATTTCAGTCAATTCTAATAATATAGTTATCTCGTTTTCATGCTCTCATAAGGATAGCTTTGCAAAATGGAATAGCTTCGCTTGTGATAATGGTGGTGGCTTTGACGGAAGAATTGGTCTTTATAACATAATAGACGGAAAAATCGTTAATTTTAAAGATATAACCCCAAACCTTAATCATTTAAAAGATAGTAATCCAAATAGACTATTTCAATCTGGTTTAGGCGGAATATCCATAAAAGATAAGCGTATTACCGTGGCAGCTTGTGGCGGAGAAGATAATTTTATTTTAGCTTCAGAGAACATGGGCGAAACTTTTGAATTTATACTTTCTAAAGATTACATCGAAAATGTTATTATAACCACTCCATACCAAAAACCCGAATACAATGGTGGGGGACTTCCAATTCACTGGATGAGTAACTTAAAGGTTAATCCTTTTAATAAGGATATGGCAATTTTTAACTCTGGAACTGGAGTTTTTATATCCTTTAATTTTAGCGCAAAACCGAAAGATATTGTTTGGGAGACCCTAAATACTGGAATTGAAGAAACAGTTCACTTAAATATTTATGGTATTCCAAGTGGAAAAAATCTAGTGCTTGATATTATTGGCGACCTAGGTGGATTTGCTTTCCGTCAACTTAATAAACCTTGTGAAAATTCATTTGCAGACGAGAATAACAATAGATATATTACCTGTATAAACGCCGATTATTTACCTTCAAGCCCTGATATTTTTGTAGTAACAGCTCGTGGAAACTGGACTGGAATTACAAAGGGAGGACTTATTTATACCACAGATGGAGGGGATAATTTTTCTCACTTAGGTTATCCTGAAAATATTTCTGATGAGATAGATAGTGCAGTATTAAAGCTAAAACAGCCAAATGTTAATGGAGGCTGGGTAGCCATGTCTAGTGACGGTGCAACTATACTTTGGACTCTTGCAAGAGACAGATTTAATCTTTCAGTTGATTTAAGCGTTAAATATGATATGTCCACAAAGACATATAAAAAGGTTAAGGTATTTGATTTAAATAATAATGAGGTTTCTAGCGCTAAAACATTTTCTAGCTCTAATTCTAACCTAGATTGTAGGAATGAACCTAACTTCACAAACCAACTTAATCCTAACTATAATCCAAAGCTTTGCATTAAATTCTTTTCTGATTGGGTAAACCCTAACGTATTTTATGGCTTTGGTGAAAACGGACAAATTTATTTAAGCCAAGATAAGGGTGATAGCTTTTATCAGATAGAAGCAAATAACGAATTTCCAAAGGATTATTTCTTTTCAGGAATCGACGGATTTAAAAAATGTGAAATTAGATTTTTGCCGGATAAAGAAGGAGTGGCATACCTTGCACTCCATAAAAATGGCCTTTGGAAACTTGAGTTCTCAGATAAAAGCTGTCATGCTACAAAAATAACTACACACGGTGATTTTGTTAAAACCGTAGGATTTGGAAAAGGGCTTGATGATAAAACTCCTGCTCTTTATATTAGTGGAATACTATTTAATGAATATGGATTTTGGCGTTCACTCGACAATGGCAAAAGCTGGGCTAGGATAAATAACGATAACCAAATGTTTGGCGGAATAACCTCTATAGATGGGGATTTTAGAAAATTTGGAAGATTTTATCTTGCCACAAATGCTCGTGGCGCCTTATACGGAGAGGAAAGTTAACCATACCCTGATTAATTATATTTAGTTTTTAAATATAATTAATTTAACAAAAGAGAGCCGTTGATTATTCCTAATTACAAATTGTACAAGCTATTTTACTATTAAATAAAAAAGAGACTTTATAAAAAAGTCTCTTTTTTGTATTTAATTAAAAATTAGTTGTTAATTAGCTTGTCCTCGTCGCTCCAGCTGTATAGCTTTCTAATTTCTTCACCAACAACCTCTGATGAATGCTCTGAACCAAGTTTTCTCATAGCATTAAAGTGAACCTGTGAACCAGATTCGGACATATCTAGTAAGAAGTCCTTAGCAAATGTTCCGTCTTGAATGTCAGCAAGAACCTTTTTCATAGCTTTCTTAGTTTCGTCAGTAATAATCTTAGGGCCAGTAATGTAATCTCCGTATTCAGCAGTGTTTGAAATTGAGTATCTCATGCCTGAGAATCCAGACTGATAAATAAGGTCTACAATAAGCTTCATTTCGTGAATACACTCAAAGTAAGCATTTCGTGGGTCATATCCTGCTTCAACAAGTGTTTCATAGCCTGCCTGCATAAGTGCGCAAACACCACCGCAAAGAACAGCCTGTTCACCAAACAAGTCAGTTTCTGTTTCAGTTCTAAAGTTTGTTTCAAGAACACCAGCTCTTGCTCCGCCGATACCTGCTGCATAAGCTAGACCGATATCCGTTGCATTTCCAGTAGCATCCTGTTCAACAGCAATTAGACATGGAACTCCTTTTCCAACCTGATATTCACTTCTAACGGTGTGTCCAGGGCCCTTAGGAGCAACCATGATTACATTAACGTCCTTTGGTGGAACAATACAACCATAATGAATGTTAAATCCATGAGCGAAAGCAATAGTTTTGCCCTCTGCTAGGTTTGGAGCAATTTCACTCTTGTATAGTGAAGCCTGCTTCTCATCTGGAATAAGAATCATGATAACGTCAGATACCTTAGTAGCCTCTGCTGTTGTCATAACTGTTAGTCCCTGTGACTCAGCCTTAGCCCATGATTTTGAACCCTCATATAAACCAATAACAACGTCAACACCGCTGTCTTTTAGGTTTAGAGCGTGTGCATGACCCTGTGAGCCATAACCGATAATTGCAACTTTTTTTCCGTTAAGAAGACTAAGATTACAATCCTGTTGGTAAAAAATTTTATTTGCCATAATTTTTCCTCCTAAATTTATAAGAAATATATTAATATATTATATAGCCTTGCCTCTCTTTGAGGTTAATGCTAGTATAAACTACTTTTTATGAGTAATTGCTTCAGCACCCTTTTGAATTGCGATAGTACCAGTTCTCACAACCTCTAAAATTCCATATGGACGAACAATTTCCTCAAGCCTTTGAACGTGTGCATATGTATCAGCAAGCTGTAAAGTCATAGTTGTCAAAGATATATCAATAATTTCCGCACCAGTAACCTCTGCTACAGTCATTATTTCAGCACGTTTCTCAGAAGAAGCCAATACCTTAATAAGAACTAATTCTCTTGCAATATGCTCATCCCTATCAAAACGCTTAACCTTAATAACATCAATAAGCTTATTTAGTTGTTTTTCAACCTGTTCAACTGTATGCTGATTTCCGTCCACAATAATTGTAATGCGAGAAACCTTTGGATCGTCTGTCACGCCCACAGCTAAACTGTCAATATTAAAGGCTCGCCTTGAGAAAAGTCCCGATATTCTGGATAAGACACCAGCATGGTTTTCTACAAGGACAGATATAATATGTTTCATAGAGTTAAAACACTCCTTTTGTACAAAATTAATTGTATCACTTAGTTATGAATAAATATCACATTTATATAGCATAAAAAGTAACACGTTGATTTAAAGCGTTGTTGCAAGCTCGTCCACATAACATTCAACAAAAAAGCTTTCGTCAGAGGTTGATAATTTCTCAATTGCTACCTTCGCCTCTTCTTCATTGGTTACTCTCATGCAAGGAATCCCATAAGCCTTTGCTACGGCGATAAAATCAGGCGAGCCGTCAAGAGAAACCGCAACTAGTCTGTTGTGATAATTGTTCTGCTGAAGCTCCCTAACCATTCCTAAATAATTGTTTGTCATAACAACAAACTTAACCTTGACACCGTGCTGAATTGCAGTTGCAAGCTCCATAAACGACATTTGAAATGAACCGTCACCACAAATTGAAACAACCTGTTTTGATGGATCGGCAATTTTCGCCCCTACAGCCGCAGGAATTGAATATCCCATAGTTCCCATGCCACCAGAGGTTAAAAATCTTCCGTTTTTAATCTTAAAGCTGGCCGCTGTCCAAATTTGATTTTGTCCAACATCAGCTACAACTGTTGTGTCATTAGGCATTGCCTCCGAAAGCTCTGCAATAAACTTTTTAGGGTTAATTGTACCTTCTTTGGCCTCAGCATAAACTGGCTTTTTTACAAGTCCATTTAAATGTTCAATCCATTTATCATGTTCAAGTGGTTTGGCAAGCTCAAGCATCTGATTTAATACAAGCTTTGCATCTCCAACAAGAGGAATATCAGCTGAAACATTCTTACCTATTTCAGCGGGGTCTATATCTATATGTATAATCTTTGTGCTTTTCTCAAGACTAATTGGAGTTCTAATTGCCCTGTCTCCAACTCTTGCGCCCACTAAGAATAATACATCACAATCCTTGACAGCAACATTTGCGCTCTTAGTTCCGTGCATTCCTATCATACCAAAAAACAAAGGGTTGTCCGATTG
>JAAZIT010000241.1 GCA_012800685.1 Clostridiales bacterium | reverse complement strand
TGATGGTTCCTGTGCTACTTTCGCCTGTTATCATTTCTTGTGCTTTTAATATTGCTTCGTGTTTTGTAATATTTTCTTTGTACATTATAAAATCTATAACATCTAAACTTTTGCCGTGGGTTTTACAGTTCGATGAGAAGCAATAGGCTGTATGGGTTTTGTAATAAACCTGCAGACTAGGGGTTTTATCTTCGTGAAACGGACAGTTTAAGCGTAGTTGTTTGTCGGGTTTAAGATTGTAATATTTCAGCACCTGCGACAGGGTTAAGCGGGTTTTAATTTCGGTTATCTCCATTGTTGATAAGTTTTTAATGTAGTGCTTACGCTACAAATGTATATTATTCGCTTAATGGAACAAAATTACATTTAACAAAGTTATTCACATTCACTATCAAAAACGTTTTGAAACATTGATTATTTGCTATATTTGCATTGTTAATAAGTAATATCACTATGACAGATTTGGCAACAAGATTATTAGAGGCTCGTAAGTTAAAAGGATTATCTCAACAACAGGTCGCAGATATGGCCAACGTTCATTTTACTAACGTGGGCAAATATGAAAGAGCTGAAGCAATGCCTTCGGCTGACATTTTAAACCGCATTGCCAAAGCTCTCGAAGTTTCTCCTGATTATTTACTTAATGGAACTATTCAGGATAAAGCAAAAAACAGTATCAAGGATAACGAACTTTTATTGCAATTTGAAAAAATTGAAAAATTGCCAGATAACAAGAAAAATCTGGTTAAGGAGTTTCTAGACGCTTTTATTCTTAAAGCTAATCTGCAACAACAGTTGTTACATTAATTTAAAAGTTTAACCCAAAAACCATATTACCATGAGCACTTATGTTTCACCAATGCAATTACAGATTAACTCTAACCTTTTTTCAATTAGAGAAAATGAATTAAAACACCTAGTAGGGAACTTAAAACCTAATGACGTAAAAGACGATGTTCAATTTACTCACACTACGGCAAGAATAAAAAATAATGTTCTCTTAAAACCTGTAACATTTCAAGATCCTAAAATAACAAATCATTCTCAGGTAGAAAAAAATTACCCTCCAGATTTTCAAAACTTATTTGGTGGCAAGAGAATGATAAATATTATTTCAGTTGAATTTCAGTTTGATGGAAGTTCCGAACTTTTTAATTATTCTCCTAATAATCTTTCTTTTGGAAGTTCTTCTAATATGCGAGTCTATCAGCCTTACGGCAATTCTATAACCGTTGATGTTGAACTGCCGGATTTGGATAAAAACAAAGCAATAAGCGCTGCAAAGGCTCAAATGGAAATGACTTTTGGAGTTATTAATGGCAATAATACACAAGCTATACAATGGAACATGTCTATTGAATCGTCAATTGATAGTATGCTGATCGCTAAGAGAAAAGAACTTCTAGACTTCTATAGCTAAAAAAAGCCCCGTTTCCAGAGCTCCTTTTTATTCACGCTATATTTTTTTTACTTTACCTTACTGGCTAACTCATTACCCGCTTTAAAACGAACAACTTTTTTAGGTTTTATCTGCATTGTTTTTCCTGTTTGCGGATTCCTGCCGGTGCGCCCTGCAAGCTCAGTTATTTTAAAAGTGCCAAAGCCTATCAGGGTTATACTTTCGCCTTTTGCCAATGCTTCGCTTATGGCTTCAATGGTTAACTCTAAAGCTTTCTTAGCTTCTACTTTACTGATATTGCCTTTCTTGGCAATACAATCAATTAATTGTGGTTTGTTCATGCTCATTATATTTTAATATTAGTTTAAAGTTAAATTTTCTGAGATATTATATTTTTCTCTTGCTTCTAAGAATTCAACTTTTGTTAAAGGTCCAATTACTGTTTTTGTCTCTTTTAATATTATCCAATAATAAATAACATCATATCCTTGTTTGTAAACATACTCATTATCATACATTAACTCATTTGGATCGTTCTCAATTGGCTTTTGAGTCGCAATAATGAACTTTTTATCGTGCTTATATTCGAGAACATTAGATGGAATTTCCCCATATGAACCTGTTGAATTTGATATCATTTTATGATCTGCATAATAAACAAAACCATCACCCAAATTTTTATTATCATTATAATTACAGCTTTGAAATGCTAAAAAAATAAAAAGACAAAATTTAATCGGGTTAATTATATCTATTTTGTCCATGGGTACAAAGGTTTTAGTGTTTTACTTCCATATATATTAATGTCATATTTTTGACCTTCACCAGCATAGTATCTACCTATGCTAGTTTGTATATTTCTTGGCCAGTTTAACGGATTCCACGCATTATGCGTTTCAAAATTATATTCGTCTGAATATGCTCTAACCTGATGATTTGGATAACGTTTTAATGTAATTTGGCCATAAACTAAAGCATCATTAGTCGAACTACTAGCTCTAAACAAACTAATCGTCTTTTTCTCACCTACATATTTCTCTCCCTTTGAATATAAATGAGATAAATCTATTTTACCCAAATCAGTAAACAAAGCTTGTCCATTGCCGTTCCTATACCAATCATTCGCTTCACTTAAAGTCAAATAACCATCCCAATCAGGTCTACTGCTTAGTGAATTATAATGATTCAAAAAATTTTCAAAATTTCCATTATTAGCAAACTTCATTGCTTGTGCATCACTCATATTATCTAATGTTCTTCCCTTAGCCATCGCATCATCATTTGACATGCCTTGCTTAAAATCAGACGCTTTCATAATAATCGCATCACCTTGTAATCCTAAATCATCAGTTCCAAGAAATTTTCCATCTAAATCGTAAATAGGATTATCTAAAGCTCCGCTTGGGTCAATACGATTCATAGGATTATTCTGGCAATAACTATACGGGCTAACCCAGCTTCGTGAGTCTGCCATTGGGTCAACACTCAGCCAGCTACTCAAATCGCTATCATAGCATATAGCAGTTTGCATCATATTAGTCACTTGATTCAATATCAAATTCCAACTCTTTTCGGATTACTCCATGCTCAAAATATCTCATTACTGTTTGACCTTGCTTATATATAAATGAGAATCCCTCTTTTACATCCATTTTATATTCACACAAATAGATTATTTGACCATTAATCATTTCAAGAACATTACCATTCACGGAGTCATTGATAAAACTAATCTCCTTATATATTGAGCCTAATGATTGCTTGTCAATCCCATTTGAGAATATGAATTTGCCTTGTTTCAATCCGCCTTTATAACAACCAGTAGCAATTATATGGGTATCTTTTTCTTTTACTTTGTTTGCTTGCTTCCTTGTAAGATTATAAAGATAATAACAACCATCCTCTAAACTGTCTTTTAGGAAATAATCTAGACCAGCTGTTACTGAATTAAAATATTTCATGTATCCTTCATTTTTTTTTGCATCACCAATCATTTGGTCAAACGTTTTTTTT
>JAAZIT010000240.1 GCA_012800685.1 Clostridiales bacterium | reverse complement strand
TAATTCAGAAGCAGTTTTGGATCCAATTCCTATAAGCTATCATGAAAATAATTTTAATGAAATGATGAATTCAGATGTTTACTTATCTGGATATATTTTTGAACATGAGGGTGAAATAGCAGGATTTGCAGTTACTTCAAAAATGTATTCAGCTGAGGTTGGAGGAATTTGTGTTTGGGTAGAAGATGTATATATAAAAAACGAGTTTCGCTCCCATGGATTAGGTCGTGAGCTTTTTCAGCTAATTGAAGAACAATCACCTAAGCTTTCACGGATTAGACTTGAGGTTGAAGAGGGAAATGCGAGAGCTATATCGCTATATGAAAAGCTTGGTTTTAAAAGATTGCCATATAACCAAATGATAAAGGACTTTAAATAGAAAGAAATCCAGCATAAAGATTTTAGATAAAAAAAGCCAGTATTAGATAATTCCATCTAATACTGGCTTTGTATTTTATTATTTATTTAACTCATCGAAAACATCATCACTAGAGGGCTCATTTTTTTGAAGCTCTTCTATTGATTGTGTTGACTGTTGGTTTAACGTGTTAATTGGCATATTGCTTAAATTAGCCGAATTAAACATATCATTCATACTCATATTAGTACTAGTACTAGGTGACTGTACTTGGGTATTGTCTGTATTATATGAGTTGTTAAAATCTGCTGGCTGAATAATGTCATTTATATTACTGGATTCATATTGTGCATTAGGGTCAGGTGTGTAAGTGAATGGTACCTCATAACCAAACATTCTAAACATTTTATAAAGCGTGTCTTGACTAATTTTTAAATACTTAGCAAGGACAATACTTGTGTTATTATTATTATTATTTTTGTTTCGGCTAATAACCCTGTAAGTTACTGTTATGTAGTTTTCGGTGTACGTGCTAGAATGAAATAGAGTAACTTCAATAAAAGGAATACCAGCTCTAGTAATAAGTTCAGGTGCTAAATTATTAATTGCATTAGAATTATATATTAGTTCACCCTTAAACGCATTGTAATTGTTAGGTGCTTGAAGTTTAAATGATGTTCGATATTTCTTTGCCCATTTGTTTTCAAAAGAAATAAATGGTTTTGATGCTTTATCATGTGCAACCCAAATTGCAGGAATACAAATTATAAATATTTCACCTATCCAAGTTAACCATAAAAAAATTCCTTTTACTCTGTTGTTTTGACTTTGGTCAGTATTGTTATAGGTGCTACTACTTGAACTAGAACCTATAGTCCAGCGACCATAGGCATTTATTTCTTTAATGTCATTCCAAAGCTTTGTTGGATTTTTTAAACAAGATATTAATGTAACTGGTTCATTACCTAGGTAGTTAAAATAATAGTCATAATAACTATCCAAATTTATTGCAGCTTTTAATGAACCTGGTATATCGTCATCGTCAAGAATTGTGTCATATCCCAAAAATTCATAAATATTATTTACCTCTAAATCTGTTAAGGTGAAATCATTTAAGTTACCGTAATCATTAACATAAGCCTCGCTTCCACCCTCGTAATAATCATTATAATATACTACCGCTTTTGTTGATTGTAAATATTCAGCTACTTCGTCAATATCTTCATCTGTCATAAGTGAGCCATCTTCATTATAAAAATGAAAAAAATTATAGTAATATTGTGATAGGGAAATAGATTTAAAATTTTCATAGATATTATCATTATAATCATTTGAGACATAAAGAGCCCACTTAAAATATGTAAAAATTAAGCAACCAATTATTACTCCGATAACTGCACATAATGGATTAGTAATCTTAAAGATTTTAACAAAAAATGCTCCAACTAAACCTAAAAGTAACCCAAATCCTAAGGCTGTTAAGACGCACAACACAATTAATGGCGAGATATTGTTTATAAACAAATAAACATAGCTTACCAAACAACCAACCACTGCAACAGAAACTGCAATAAGTATAGTACCCAGTATGTTAAATTTGCCCTTTGCTTTGTAGAATAACTGCATGAATATAACCCCCTATATTTATAATTAATAAATTATATTAACTTATTAAGTTTATCATATTATTTATGTATTTGCAATAGTTTAGAGACTTAATTTTATCAAAATATAGTTAATTGTGAATATTATACAATTTTATTGAGCCTAATAAAAACTAGAGCACAAATACAACTAATTATTGTTATAATCCTAAGTTTTTAGTCTTAGTACAAATAATCAAAATATAATGGAATTTTTTCATTTTAATATGAAATTTGTACGAATGTTAAATTTTTGGCAAAAATAATTGCATTTATTCTGTTATTGAGTTATAATAGTATGGTAAAATAATATAATTTATGGAGGATGTTAATATGTTAGTTTCTGCTAAGGATATGCTAAACAAAGCAAGAGATGGAAAGTACGCAGTTGGTCAATTCAACATTAATAATTTAGAATGGACAAAGGCTGTTCTTCTTACTGCTCAAGAAAACAATTCACCTGTAATTCTCGGTGTTTCTGAGGGTGCCGGTAAGTATATGTGCGGTTATAAGACTATCGTTGGTATGGTAAACGGTATGCTTGAAGAATTAAACATTACTGTTCCTGTTGCTCTTCACCTAGATCATGGTTCATTTGATGGTGCTAAGGCTTGTATTAATGCTGGCTTCTCATCAATCATGTTTGATGGTTCACATTATCCAATTGAAGAAAATATTGCTAAGACAACTGCTTTAGTTAATGCTTGTGATGTTCTCGGAATTTCACTTGAGGCTGAGGTTGGTTCAATCGGTGGCGAGGAAGACGGTGTTGTTGGTACTGGCGAATGTGCTGATCCAGACGAGTGCAAGATGGTTGCTGATTTAGGCGTTACAATGCTTGCTGCTGGTATCGGAAATATTCACGGTAAATACCCTGAAAACTGGGCTGGTCTTTCATTTGATACACTTGCTGCTATTAAAGATAAGGTTGGCGATATGCCTCTAGTTCTTCATGGTGGTACAGGTATTTCTGGAGAAATGATTCAGAAAGCTATTTCACTCGGAGTTGCTAAAATCAATGTAAATACTGAATGTCAGCTTACTTTCCAAGAGGCTACAAGAAAGTATATTGAAGAAGGTAAGGACCGTGAGGGAAAAGGCTTTGACCCTAGAAAACTTCTTGCTCCTGGATTTGAAGCTATTAAGGCTACAGTTAAGGAAAAGATGGAGCTATTTGGTTCAATCAACAAGGCTTAATTTTAACGAAAACTAATAAAAAATATATGAGTGTATCCTAGACAGGCGAAAGCCTAACCACTCTTTAATCAAAACAGGGACGATATTGTTAACCACAGGCACGTCTCTTATGACGTGCCTGTTTTTTCAATTTTTCACGTCTTTTAGCTCACTATTGGTAAATAGCTAATCTTTGTAAATAACTAACTAAAGGGAAATTATTAAAAGTTGGTTATTACTCAAAGTTTGGTGATTATTTTATTAATAGTGAGCCTAAGAAAGGAATTTAATAATGAAATCTAATGCAAAAAAAATAACAATCATGGCTATTGTAGCAGCAATATATGTTGTTCTAACTGTAACACTTAGTGGTTTGTCATATGGTGGAATTCAATTTAGAATTGCAGAAGCACTTATGCTTTTGTGTTTTTACAAAAAGGAATATTGTGTTGCACTTTCAGCGGGTTGTTTTATTTCTAATTTGTTTAGCCCAATGCCAATTGACATGGTAGTCGGAACTGTAGCAACTATTTTAGCGGCTTTGGCTATGTATTTAATTGGAAAAACCGAAAAAGCTGGAACTGATTTTACTAAAAAAAGTAGTACAGTTAAGCTAATCATTGCCTCACTTATGCCAGTTATTTCTAACGGTATAATTGTGGGACTTGAGCTTGGCTGGCTGTACGGAGAGATTGCTACATACATTTATATGCTACAGGTTGCTTTCGGTGAATTTGTTTGTGTAACTATTTTAGGTGTGGCTTTGTTCAAGGCACTAGAAAAAAACAAGGGCTTTATGAAGCTTATTTGCTTTGAAGAAGTGTCCGGCAAAAATTATTTATAAAATTAATTATATTTATTTATAAAAACAGCAAGTTTTTTCTTGACTTTTTCCATCATTTTGATATAATAGATTAATATAAGAAATTGAAATGGAAGTTTTTAATAGGAAATTTAAGTCGGAAGGACAATACAAAAAACATGAATGAATTTTTACACACCTGCGGACACATACTTGAACACGCTATTTTGGATAGCTTAATTATCCTACCTTTTTTATTTGCAGTATATCTTCTAGTTGAATATCTCGAGCATAAAGCTTCATCTAAGCTTGCTAACTCACTTACAAGGCTAGGACCATTTGGTGCAGTGGGAGGGGCAATACTTGGCTGTGTTCCACAATGTGGCTTTTCGGTTATGGCATCGAATCTCTTTTCGGGAAGATTAATTTCAATGGGTACTTTGGTGGCGGTATTTATATCCACAAGTGATGAGGCTATACCAATATTGGTTTCAAATCCAGATAAAATAGGGGACATTTGGAAGCTTATTGTATGCAAGGTTGTGATTGCTGTCATTGTCGGTGTGACAGTTGATTTAGTTATTAAGCTGTTTATGAAAAATAAGGAAGAAGAAAAACCTTTTGAACAGCTATGCTCAAATTGTGGTTGTCACAACCATTCGATTTGGAGAGCGGCATTAAAGCATTCAGCAAGCATTATTCTATTTATTTTTATTGTAAATGTGCTTTTAGGTGGTGCAATAGAGTTTATCGGTGAGGATAACATTAAGATTGTGCTAATGACTGATAATTTCTTCCAGCCATTTATTGCGGCGTTAATTGGATTTATTCCCAACTGTGCTGCATCAGTAATTTTAACGGAGCTTTATATTGAGGGAGTACTTTCATTCGGCTCTATTGTCGCTGGACTTTCCACTGGTGCTGGTGTTGGTCTTCTTGTTTTATTTAAAACAAATAAGAAAATGAAGCAAAACATAGCTATTGTAGGAATTTTATATGTTTCAGCAGTATTATTTGGGCTTTTAATTAACGCAATATTTTAGATTTTAAGATGCAACATATGTTGCATCTTTTTTTGTTTAAAATGAACATGACACATAGTTGTCACGTTCTCTGTGATATGCTATAATTAATGCAAAAGAAAAGCTCGATAGGAAATTGAATTTGTACAAAAAAATGTAAGCTTTGAACAAATAAGAGGGGATTATTTTGAAAACGAATCATATCGAATGCTGATTAAGTTTGATAAAAGTGTAAAATTTAGGCTTATTGATGAGTATGGGTTGTCCTGCTTTGAAGAAAAAGAGGATTGCTTAATGATGAATTTTTCTTATGATAATAAGGATTATGCATTTAGTTGGGTAATGGGTTTTGGTGATAAGGCTGAAGTTCTTGAACCTAAGGAAGCTCATCTTGAGTTTAAAAGAATTATTGAAAACAACTTAAAAAAATATAAGAAATGAGACTATAAAATGAACAGTATTTTTAAAGGGTTTCCTAAGGAAATGCCACAATTTTTATATGAATTGCAATTTAAAAACACAGTTGAAAGTAAACAGGATAATATAGTTCCATACAAGGAACTAATTACAAAGCCTTTGTATGATTTATATGAAGAGATTGTACCAGTAATATTAGATATTGACCAAAGGCTTGATACAAAGCGTGCAAGATGTGCGTCATCACCTTATAGGGATAGAAGAATTTATAAGGATATTCCTCTAAAGGATTATATGTATCTAAAGTTTAGACAGCTTGGACTAGAAGAAAATGCTCCTGTTTTGTATTTTGATATGGGCTGTGATAACTATACGTTTGGGCTAAGAGTTTACTGGCAGTCAATAAAACACATGGAATTGATTAGAAAGAAAATTGCTGAAAATACTAAGACCTTTAACACGGTTCTAAGTAAACTAATTAAGCAGGGCTTTAAAATTTCAGGTGAAAGATACAAGCGTGATAGGTGGAAAGAAATGTCGGACTGTCCGGCTAAGGAGCTTTATAATTGTAAGAGATTAATTATTTCAAAGGATAAACCATTAAACGAGGGTGTCTTTAATGGAGACTTATCTAAGGAAATAATTGAAGGGTATTTACAGTTAAGGGATATGTTAAGTTTAATAATGTAAATTATTTTATAAAAATATTTGGAAGTGAGTATAATTATGGATTGTAATATTGTTGAAAAGGCGAATAGGATTGTGAATAGCGAGGAAGATTGCTATTTGGCACTAATTAGTGAAAATGGCTATCCATCTGTTTCCACAATTTCTTCTATTAAGACGGACGGAATTTTTAAAGCATATTTTTCCTCAAGTACAAACGGTCCAAAGTCTTTAAGGATTGCAAAGAATAATAAAGCAAGTGTCTGTTATAGAAGTGAGGGAAATAATGTAACACTAGTGGGAACAATTAAGGTTCTTACGGATACTAAAACTAAGAATAGCCTGTGGGTAGACTGGTTTATAAAACATTTCCCAGAGGGTAAAGATGACCCTAACTATTGTATATTTGAATTTACAACTAAGACGGTTAATCTTTGGATTGATCGTGAATCTGCTGTTTTTAAAATTAGTGATGTTTTAAAGGTTCAGTCACGTTGTGGCTTGTTGTGCAACACCTGTAAATACAAGGAAAGTGTTAATTGTGTTGGTTGCATTGAAACAATGGGAAATCCATTTCATGGTGAGTGTCCAATAGCTATTTGTTGTCAAAAATTGGGCTATTCTCATTGCGGAGAATGTCCTGAGATGCCTTGTGAACAGTTAAATAATTATTCTTGTGGAGATGAAGAGCATGGAGATAAACCAGCAGGTGCTAGGCTTTCAATTTTAAAACATTGGAAAGAAAAATCTTCAAATTAAAGCTAAAAAGTTTTTTGTAAAATTGATTATAATTAGATAAAACTTACATATTTAACTCTAAGGGTACTTTTACATTTGCAAAAGTACCCTTTT
>JAAZIT010000239.1 GCA_012800685.1 Clostridiales bacterium | reverse complement strand
TATTTAAATAATATTTTAAAACATTAACTAGATAATTAAGGTATTAATGTCCAATCTCCACTTACTTTAACTACAATCAGTTCTATATTTTCAGTATCCTTGTCATCTCTTCCCTTTATAATTATTTAAAGTCTTTTTTAAACTCTCTTGCGTAATATATCCAAGCTATGATGAGTTGCTCCAATTAAGTCCTGACGTTCACAAGTAGACAAATGGTATTTTATCCAATAACTAAACATCTTATCATCCATTTGTTCAATAACATTTCGCATATAATTAGTTGCTCCATCAGTTGCAATAAGCTTAATTCTTTCTACATTGAAATTCATATTAAGCCTCTGAATGTCTTCAATTCTAACAAGTTCAAATAAATCCTCAGGTTGTGAAATAAGCTTAAAATTATCGTTAATTAGTTTTTTATCCATATACTCCTTTAAACGATTCCAGATAAAACATTCATGAATTACGCTTGCTTCATTCATGCAATACGCTACTAGAATATAACCGCCTTTCTTAGTCACCCTAACTGCCTCACCTAGAGCTTTCTTTTTATCATCATCATTATATAGATGATACATAGGGCCTAAGAGCAGTGTCATATCAAAAATATTATCAGAATATCTTGATAAATCAAGTGCATTACCTTGTGAAACTGTTATATTGCTGGTATTTTCTGCTTTAGACTTAAAAATTTCTACATTGTGTTTAACTAATTCTATAGCTTCAACTTTATAGCCTTCCTTTGCTAAAGCAATAGAATATCTACCTGTGCCAGCACCAACCTCTAATATTTTGGATTCTTTTACCGAAGATTTTTTAAGAAATTCATGTATATATTTCATAGTGGTAATATATTCCACCTGTCCATATTTAAGCAATAATCTACCCTCTTCATCATAGTTGCTATAATATTGTTCTAAATAATTTGACATATTTTATTCCTCCATTCGATAATTATATTAATAATAACTTATTTATATAAAAATGTCAAATGATTACAGTTTATAGCCACTAATTTTAATATTAAATAAATAATAACAAAAAAACTGGACTTTAATTTAAAGCCCAGCTAATTTAAATAATACTATGTGATTTTTGGTTAAATAATATGTTTCTAATAAAAGTCTGATAAATTAATTTTACTAGGTGATATTAATGTCCAGTCGCCATTTACTTTAGCTACAGTCAATTCAATATCTTCAGTATCCTTGTCATCCTTACCCTTTACTTTCACATCAATTTCAAGCTTATATCCTTTTGTTACTTTAATTTTTGATGTATCGTATGTATCTTTTAAATCATCCTTGATAGCCTTAAGCTTTTTATCTGAAAGCTTCTTCTTATCAGTTATCTTATATGAAATACTCTTGATTTTTCCATAGTCTTCTTCAAGCAAATCGTTGAATGTATCAGCGATGTCATCAAAATAGTCATCCATGTCAACATCTTCGTCATCAAAGCCTTCTTCCATTAGTTTCAATAAATCTTTTGAAAAAGCTTTTTGAATGTACTTGCCTTGACCTTTTTCAACGCCTTTAAAATAGTTATCTAAAGGCTTTTTGTACCCTCCGCCACTAACTAATGAAATGATAATGATAAGAACAATAAGTGCAGCAACACCAATTATAGCCATACCAACATAAGTGTTGAACTTAGGATTGTTTTTGAAATTCTTAATATTATCCATATTAATGTTTTCTATAATGGATTTTTCCCCAGCTGGTGCATTAGCCTGTGCCTGTGCAACTGGTTGAGCTTGTGCAACTGGTTGCGCTTGGGTAGCTTCTAGTACCTGTCCGCAAGATGTGCAGAAAGCACTGTTGTCTGGTAAACTAGCCCCACATTTTGTACAAAATTTTGACATATAAAATTCCTCCATACCTATAATTTATTAATATATTAATTAATTATCTTAATAATAACTTATTTTCATAAAAAAGTCAATAAAAAAGTCAATATTTCTTATTAAAATCATTACATTTATCAAATTGCCCAAAAAACAGGGGGGTGAATTTGTTACATATACCATTAATGCTATAAACGGGTGCTAGAGCGCAATTAACTAGTTACATAAAAAAGCCCCTCTTTTTCTAAGAAGGGCAAAGACTATCTAGTATAATGCTTTTCTAACACATAGGATTTCGCCGTTTTTATAAATAATCCTAGGAACTCTTTTTGTTATGCCACATACAATTTCATAACCTATTGTTCCACAAATATCAGCAATATCATCTGCTGTAATACATTCACTTCCGTCAAGTCCGATTAATGTTACGGTATCGCCTGCTTTTGTGTCAAGACCTGTTACGTCAATCATTAGCTGGTCCATGCAAACTGTCCCAACAATATTGGCTCTGTTTCCGTTGATAAGAACCTGCCCCTTGTTTGAAAGACTTCTTGGAATACCGTCTGCATATCCTATTGCAACAGTAGCAAGCTTGGTTTCAGCTTTTGTAACAAATGTTCTACCATAGCTTACACAAACTCCAGCCTCAATAGTTTTTACTTGTGAAACCACAGCCTTAATGTCCATAACAGGATGAAGCTGATATGGGGGAATCAGGCGTGAGTCTGGGTTAAGACCGTATAGCATAATTCCTAAACGTGCAAGAGTGGATTCCTTGTCGTAGTGAAAGATACCCCCAGCGGAATTTAACGAATGGAACTGTTTAATGTCAAGTTGCTCAGCAACTAGCCTTGCTTTGATATCATCAAACAACGCCTGCTGAGATTTAGTATAGCTAATATCTTCTGGCGAGGTGCTGTCAGCAACGCTTAGGTGGGTAAAAATTCCTTCAACTTGGATATTTTCAATCTGTGAAATGCTCTTTATTTCATCAACGTACTCCTGTGGGTGTTGGTGCCTAAGCCCTAAACGTGTCATACCAGTGTCCATCTTTATATGTACTCTGATTTTGCTATTGGCTGATTTTGAAAGCTGACAGGCATAATCAAATTCTGTTATTGTCTGAATAATGTTGTTATGGGCAATAACATTTGCGTATTCTGGTGGAGTATACCCTAAAATTAATATCTCTGAATTAATTCCGCTTTCCCTAAGCTCAATTGCTTCTTCTAAGTTTGAGACTGCAAACCACTTGATTCCCACTGTATTTTGCAGATATTCCGAACAGATTTCGCTGTCATGTCCATATGAGTCAGCTTTTACAACACACATAATGTCGGTATTTGGGGATAAATGTTTTTTATAATTTTCTACATTTGCCTTAAGCCTGTCAAGGTGAATTTCAGCCCATGCTCTTTTTAAAAATTCCATATAAAAGAACCTCCAAAGTGAATTTTATTACTTTACAAAGTGATGGTTTTGTGATATTATTAGAATATTAGTGAAACAACGAAATGGTGGGTGATTATTTGATTAATTTTAATATAAATAAAGAACACACCTGTTGTTTTTCGGGACACCGACCTGAAAAGCTGTGTGGCTCTGGCGATTTAAATTCCCCTGAGCTAAGACGGCTTTTAAGTGTTTTGCGACTAGCCATAGAAAACGCTGTTGAAGAAGGCTATACAACCTTTTTAACGGGCATGGCAAGAGGCATTGATATGTGGTCGGCACGCTTTGTTTTAGAATTAAAGGTTAAGCACCCAAATTTACAGCTAGTTTGTGCTATTCCATATAAAGGACAAAACAAAAGCCTCAAGGGTGCAGAAAAGTTTGATTACAACTATATAATTGAATCGGCAAACGACGTGATTTGTCTTTCAGAAGTTTACACGAAAACTTGCATGAAAGATCGCAACTATTTCATGGTTGACAATTCATCCAAGCTTATTGCTGTGGTTTCTAATTACAGAAGTGGAACAGGTCAAACTATAAATTATGCTCGAAAGAAATTGCTGGACACCAAAATAATTGATACCAATGAAAATAACTCGTTAATCAAAGCTATCTTTTAGTTTACACCTAACGAAACTTTTTTTCAAGAGTTTTAGGACTTTTTTCTAAAACTTCCAACACTTTCAACAGAGTTTTCAACATTTTGAAATGAAACACTATGGTTTTTAAAAGGTTTTCAACATTTTTTTGTTGAAAGTTTGAAAACTTCGATTAAAAAATGTTTAGAAAAGATTAAGTTAAAATATAAAAAGCTGAATTTTGTTAAGTAAAATTGATAACAGCGGAAAGGTTAGATTTATGCAAAACCCGTTTAAAAATATGAAAAACCCTTTTAAAAACATGAAAAATCCTTTGAAGAAGCTTAGTGATAAGCAAAAAGGAAAGTTAAAGGTGGCGCTGGCTTATTTTATCACCTTGAGCGTATGCCTATTATTTTTTGGCTTAGCAGGAAAATACATAATCAATAAATTTGTTGATAAAAAAGTAAACGATTCTGACATTGTGCAAGTCATTGGTGATTTACCAACGGAGGATGATAGAAACACAATTTTATATTTGCAGGTTGACAATCAGAACAACTTGACAAACGGCTTGATTGTAAGAAACCTACCTGATATGGGAGAAATAAATATTGTTCCTGTCACCCCATACATGACATCACAGGTTGGGGAGTCGGACAGCAAAAAGACATTAATCGAAATTTATAATGAAACCAAGCCATCTAATGCTACTGGTGCTGTTGAGAATGTAACAAAAGCGGTAGAAAATGCATTTGACATCAAGATTGATAAGTACATGACCGTTTCTAATAGTGGATTTGACACAATGATAAATTATTTTGGTGGTGTAAGTTATATGATCACTGAAAATATATTTTATTCGGACCCCGTAACAGGTGAGGAAATATCTATTGAAAAGGGAAACAACGTTATTTTAACTAATCAGCAGGTAAGGTTGTTTTTAAACTATCCTCTTTTTGAAAATGGAAGAGCAGAAAACCTAAAAATAGCATCAGATATAATGACTAGGTTTTTAAACGGTGGGTTTTTGCAGGTGGATATGCTAGAGAGCAATATTGATAATATTTTCAATAGTTTTTATAGTGATGCAACAACAAATATATCTAAGTCAGAATATCTTCAGTATAAGGGCGAAATAATATATGTAACAAAGAATTATAGTAATTTTGTAGAATCAAGAACACCTGTTGGCGCATGGAGTCAGGATGGAAAAACTTTTGAACTGAATAAGGGATTTAGGGAAGAAATTAACAACTTCTTTGAACTAACAAAAACTCCGAAATAGAAAAATAAGAGGTAGTAAAATGAAATTAATGGTACTTATACTAAACAAAATAGATTCTTTAGATTACTTGCTTGAGGGACTAACAAGCGCAGGTATCGGAGGAGCGACTATTATTGAGTCAGCAGGACTTGCCATGACTCTTTCAAAACTAGACAGCAGTTTTATAAGTTCCTCAATAAGAGCTTTGTTTAGTGCTGGGGATGTTGACAATCGCACGATATTATCTGTAATTCAAGACGACCAGCTAGAAACTGTAAGGAAAGTGGTTTATACCACCATAGGTGACCTGTCTCAACCTAATACGGGAATTTTGTTTACTATTCCGATTGACTTTGCAGAGGGAACAAAAAAGAACTATGCAAAAGGCGAGGACAAAGACGATTATGAAGAGGTTGACGACGGAGATATAAATGACGAAATAGAAGAATATGGCGACGATGATTATGAAGATGACAATGATATGGAAGAAGAGCAAGAAGACTAGCTCCAATGCATATCAAGGCCATTGCACGCACAAAAAAGCTAAAAACCAGATTTAAGGAGGCTTTTTAGATAAAGTTACCGAAAAGCAGGGGTTTAGAGAGATGGTTTTTTACGAAAAAAGCGTTTAAAAACCTTGCAATTGAGAGCGATGTGTGCTATAATACTATTAATATCAATAATGAAAGGCTGGAAGTTCGTTCCGGTCTTTAGTTTTTGTATGGGAGCATTTATGAAAAGAGGGAATGTTTTGGACAATGTAAATGAAAAGAAAACTGGAAATACTGTTGAACGAATCCGAGAGCTTGCACAACCATTGTGTGAAGAACTGGGATTATTTCTTTGGGATGTTAGATTTGAAAAAGAAGGTGCAACTTGGTATTTAAGAGTGTTCATTGATAAAGACGGTGGAATTGAAATAACAGATTGTGAGAATTTTTCAAGACCATTTAACAAAATACTTGACGAGGTTGACCCAATAAGCCAGCAGTATGTTTTTGAGGTTGGCTCACCTGGACTAGGTAGAGATTTAAAAAGACCAGAGCATTTTGAGTGTTGCGTAGGTGATGAGGTAAGAATTAAAACCATCAGACCTGTTGAGGACGAAAGAGATTTTATTGGCACACTTGTATCTTATGAAAACAAAGAATTTGAAATCGAAGTTGCAGAAAAAGGGACAATAAAGTTAAAGCTAACAGATTGTTCTTTTGTGAAACTGTACGATGATGGAGATCTTTTTTAAATATAATTAAATAATATAAATGGAGGAATCGGACAAATGAATAACGACTTTTTTGATGCACTAGAACTTCTTGCTAAAGAAAATAATATTGAACTAGAAACTCTAATAGAAAAAATTAAGCAGGGAATATTAAAGGCGATTAAAAAGGAATACCCAGACACAGAAAACATAAACATAGAAATCAACCCTGAAACAGGAAAGTTTATGATGAAATTAATCAAGACTGTTGTTGAGGGCGAGCCAGAGGATCCAGCAAATGAAATGAATATCGACCAAGCTAAGACAATTTCAAAGCGTTCTAAGGTTGGTGGAGTTGTTGAGATTAAGCTTAACTCTGCTAAATTCGGAAGAGTTGCTGCACAAATGGCAAAACAACAAATCAAGCACGACATTAAAGAGTTCGAAAAAGAAAGACTTCTTGCACAATACGAGGACAAGGTACACGAGTGTGTTTCTGCAACAGTTCAAAAGGTTGAGCCTGCCACACTAAATGCTGTACTTACAATTGAGAAGAACGAAGTTTATCTAGTTAGAAACGAACAAATTCCTGAAGAAACTCTAAGACCAGGGGATATAATAAAGGTTTATGTGGTTGGAATTGCGAACCCAGAAAAGAAACCTTCAATAAAGATTTCAAGAAAGCATAAGGATTTAGTTAAGAGACTGTTTGAGATTGAAGTTCCAGAGATATATGATGGAACAGTTGAGGTTAAAGCTATTTCAAGAGAATCTGGTTCAAGAAGCAAGATTGCTGTTTTCAGCAAAGATGCTAACGTTGATGCTGTGGGTGCTTGCATAGGACCAAGAAGATCAAGAATTTCAAAAATAGTTGAAGAACTAAACGGCGAAAAAATTGACATAATAATATGGAGCGAGGACGATGCAGAATTTATCGGCAGAGCACTTTCTCCAGCAGAAGTAATTAGCGTTGACATTACAGACGTTGAAAACAAGGCATGTAGGGTAGTTGTTCCAAACAATCAGCTTTCGCTAGCAATTGGAAACAAGGGACAAAACGCAAAACTTGCATCAAGACTAACTGGTGGATACAAGATAGACATTGTTCCAGAAAATGCAGTTAATGAGGGTTAAAAAGTTTTCCAATAAAGGCAAGTGGTTTTAGAAACAAGAAAAATCACTCCAATGTCACGAAAGGGGAAATGCTTATGAAAACTAAAAAAATTCCTATGAGAATGTGCCTAGGCTGTGGAGAAATGAAACCCAAGAAGGAGCTAGTGAGGGTAGTGAAATCCAAAGAGGAAGAAATATCCCTAGACCTAACAGGAAAAAAAGCAGGCAGAGGTGCATATATTTGCAAAAGCACACAGTGCTTTGATGATGCGAGAAAAGCAAGAAAATTCGAAAGAACTTTTTCATGTAAAATTGAAGAAGCATTGTATAATGAAATGGAGAGTGAGCTTGAAAGTGGCACAAAATAATGTAATGGGTTCTCTAACAATGTGCCGACGTGCTGGAAAGCTTCAGCTTGGAATGGACACGATGAAGGATTCATGTGCAAATAAAACAGCAAAAATAGTTTTGGTTGCTAATGACATTTCACCAAAGACTCTGAAAGAAGTAAAATATGTTTGCGCTAAACACAAAATAGAGTTGTACGATCTTGAAGTTGACATGAACGAAGTCGGATATAATTTAGGAAAAAGAGTTGGAATAGTTGCGATTTGTGACAATGGATTTGCAAAAAAAATAAAGACAATACTTAAGAAGATAGAAAACGATACAGTCATTACATCTGATTGGATGTAATTTAGGGAGGAAAATGTGCCTATGAGTGAAAATATTAAATACAAGGTTAACGAACTAGCGAAAGACCTTAAAGTAAAGAACACAGATATTATTGAAATGCTTTCAGAGAAATTTGAGGGTGTTAAAAAGCCAATGACAACATTAACTAATGTTGAGGTGACATATGTATTAGAAAAGCTTTCTCAAGATAACGAGGTTAAAAGCTTTGACGAGTACTTTGCACAAAAGGCTAAAAAACCAGTTGTAAAAAAACCTGAGGTTAAGGCTCAAGCTCCAAAGCAGGAAAAGCCTGTACAACAAGCACAGAAAAAGCCTGTACAACAATCAGGACAACAGAGACCTGCACAAGCTGGACAACAGAGACCTGCACAATCAGGACAGCAGAGACCTGCACAGCCAGGACAGCAGAGACCTGCACAGCCACAAAGTCAAAGACAAAATCAGTTCCAAAGACCTGCACAGCAGCAGGTTAATGAAAAGAAAAACAAGCCAGTTAGAAAAAAGGAAGATACAATCAAGAAGCAGCTTGTTTCTAACGTTAACACTAATACACAAACCGTTACTGTTTCCAACTCTAGGGAAGAAAAGAAGAGAGTTGACACAAGAGGAAGCTATGTTGAGCTTGATAAGTATAATGAAAAATACGATAAGATGGCTGGTGCTGCTAGAGGCAGAAATAAGGATAACTACACCAAAAAACAGAAGCTTACTCAAAGATCACAGCAGCATAAAAAACAACAATATTCTAATAAGAGAGAAACAGAATCTGAAAAGCTACGCCGTATAGAGCTTGAAAGAGCAAGAAAGCAACAGCTTAGGGTTTTAATTCCAGAAGAGATTGTTGTATCTGAGCTTGCATCAAGACTAAAGGTTGCAGCGACACAGGTTATTAAAAAGCTTATGGGACTTGGGATTATGGCTACAATTAACGAGATTATCGACTATGATACAGCGGCGTTAGTAGCTGAGGAGCTAGGTGCTAAAGTTGAGAAAGAAGTAATTGTAACAATTGAAGAAAGAGTTATAGTTGACGAAGAAGATAACGAGGAAAATCTTGAAGAAAGAAGCCCAGTTGTGGTTGTTATGGGACACGTTGACCATGGTAAAAC
>JAAZIT010000238.1 GCA_012800685.1 Clostridiales bacterium | reverse complement strand
GAGCATATAACTAATTTTGAAGAAGGACGACCTCTCTTTACAAGAAATGCCGAAAGCAGCTTTACCTTACCTAACTTTATGCGAACACTTTTGTCAACCTCTCTAGGGGCACTAAAAACAGGTCTTAATATCTTGTTTAAAGAAGAAAATGTTGGTGTTGATAAAATACTTGGACATGGTGGGTTTTTTAAAACAAAAACCGTTGGTCAAAAAATTATGTCATCAGCAATTAATGCGCCAGTTTCAGTTATGGAAACAGCCGACCAAGGTGGTGCGTGGGGAATATCAATTCTCGCCTCTTATATGGCAAACAAAAATCCTAGTCAAAATCTTGAGGACTATTTAGACAAAGAAATTTTCTCAAATATAAAATTAGAGACTATTTCCCCAAACTCTAATGATGTAAAAGGCTTTGAAGACTTTATGGATAGATATACAAAAGGTCTCGCTATTGAAAGAGCCGCAATAGATAATTTAAAATAGCTAAAAGCCTTGAACTAAATTGTTCAAGGCTTTTTTTGTGTGAAAAGTAGTTAATAAACTAGCCGTTTTAGCAAATAGCAGTAGCATATATTAAAAGCTCTGTTAAATATTCTAGTAACTATTAGCTAAACTAATTATCAATAAAGTTTATAATATACTCGCCAGTGACTGGATTTTTTTCATCATAGTCCGTATATATAATTTTATTTTGACTTACCAAAACCTCTATAGTACGTCTAATATTTTCTTTTGGCATTGTACTTGCATTAGAATTTAAGAGCTTTCTTGCCGCCTTTATTTTATAATTGTCACGCTGCAAAGCCTTTGGAATAATTCCTGATGAGTCAATAGCTAGTCTATCGCAAACAAGCATATCCCTAAGAATATCCCTATTAATATTTAGAACTTCCGAAAAATAACCGTACACCTTTTCAATATAATCCGAAAGTGGGATATTTTTTCTTACATTATTTTTTGAGTACATTCCAAAATCATAAAATACATCAAAAGCTTTTAAATTTACTGTTGACAAAATATAATTAAGAGTACGTTTAAATCTTCCACTATTATAGAGTCTATCTAGTGCATCTTCAAAATAATGTAGATTTTTAAGTTCTTGACTAGTTAGCCACTGGTTAGATATTATCTCATATGGTGGTTCTTGTGAATATTCACATGGGTATTTTTCAGTATTCTCACGCATATCCGCACCATATAAAAGCTTTAGAAACCCAAATTGGAGCATATGAGGTTTAAGCTCAAACCCAATATTAAAGCTGTTTTTAATGCTAGAGATATCTTCAAATGGAAGTCCTGCTATAAGATCAATGTGAATATGCATATTCCCAAAAGAAATTAAGGTCTTAATATTTTTCTTTAACACCTCTGTATTTGTTTTTCTGTTGATGTATTCAAGGGTCTTTTCATTAAATGATTGCATACCGATTTCAAGTTGAACCGCACCAACTGGGAGCCTTTTAAAAGAATCTAAAAGTCTTTCATCTAATATATCCCCTGCGATTTCAAAATGAATACAAACCCCTTTTGGAATAGCCTTTCCATAGCTCTCCGCAATAAACTGGACTATTTCGGTCGCTCTTTTTTTATTGGCATTAAAAGTTCTATCCACTAGCTTTATAGTTTTTGTTCCAGAATTCGCCAGCATAATAATCTCGTCCTTTGCCCTTTGAACATCAAAAAATCTTGCGTTTCCACACCTACCCGAAAGGCAAAATGCACATGAATAAGGACAGCCTCTTGATGTTTCAAGATAAGCAATTCTTCCCTTAAGAGAATCAAAATACTCTTGGCAATATGGCGTTGGTGGCTCTTCTTTGGACACAAATGGCTCTGAAACTATAATTTCACTATTTTCACGATAACACAAGCCGTCAATGTCATAATCACCAGAATTTAATATACTATTTAGTGTTAACGCCATCGGAAGCTCGCCTTCTCCTGATATTATAAAATCAACATTCGTATAGTTTTCGAGAGTTTCTCTAGCGTTATAGCTTACCTCAGGACCACCTAAAATAACAATGAGCTTTGGGTTTAATTGCTTTAGCATTGCCACAAGCTTATGAACTCTCTTTATATTCCAAATATAACAGCTAAGTCCTACTACATCAGGTGCAGTGTCGCTAACTCTCTGAACAATTTGTGAAATGTCCTCGTTTATTGTACCCTCAACAACAGTTCCAATTATATTCTTATCCCCATACTTTTTTATTCCAGCCAGCAAGCACCATGGTGCAAGTGATGAATGTATGTATTTTGAGTTTATACAAACCATTGATGCTCTTAGTTTTTTCATTTATTCACCTTACCTTATTACTATAAAACATAAT
>JAAZIT010000237.1 GCA_012800685.1 Clostridiales bacterium | reverse complement strand
TGACTTCCTGCCCAAGCACACCTAACTAGACTTAGAATATCTTTTTCACCAACAGATTTTAGTCCGTCATAAAATCCTTTTGCATACATTACTGGATATATATTTGTGCATTGCAATGCAGGCCCAGCATGATAACGATAAATATCAAAATCATAAGGACCATATTCAGGTTCAGCCTCATCAAGCCAAAAGCATCTTATTCCCTTTGAATAATAGTTTTCCCTGCACTTATTCCAAACGTATTCTTGTGCCTTTGGATTAGTCGCATCATAAAATGTAGTGTTTCCCATCCATGTCATGTGAATTGCATTACCT
Organism: Clostridiales bacterium; assembly: GCA_012800685.1. Classification (GTDB taxonomy): domain Bacteria; phylum Bacillota; class Clostridia; order Oscillospirales; family Ruminococcaceae; genus JAAZZIT01. The sequence goes on along the minus strand of JAAZIT010000237.1, from coordinate 3,952 downwards.
CTATCAGCATTAACTAGATATCCGTTATCAAGCATTTCATAATAATTTTCACTTTTTTCATCTATGGTTGGCCAAACAGATACAACTGTTTCAATGCCAAGCTCTTTAAGCTCTTTTACCATTGCTTCAGGATTTGGCCAGTCTCTTGGTTCAAACTTAAAATCCCCTTGCCTTGTCCAATGGAAAAAGTCAACAACAATTGCGTCCATTGGAAGCCCACGTCTTTTATGCTCTCTTGCAACATTGAGTATTTCTTCTTGATTGCGATATCTTAGCTTGCATTGCCAATATCCCAAACCATACTCAGGCATTCTAGGCGCTCTACCTGTTGCAGCAGTGTAATTTTCTTCAATTTCAAAAGGTGTATCTCCTGCCGTAATAAAATAATCAAGCTTTTTTGTACTCTTGGCATTCCATTCAGTCTTGTTGGTTCCAAATGCAGCTGTTCCAATAGCTGGATTGTTCCATAAAAAACCGTACCCACTACTTGATATCATAAAAGGAACGCTTGCTTGACTATTTCTATGTGCAAGCTCTAAAATAGCACCTTTGTTATTAAGATTCTTTTCTTGGTATTGTCCCATTCCAAAAATCTTTTCGTCATCAAATGCTTCAAAGCGTGCTGTTAGCTCATAATCAGTTGAGCCAATGTGACATTTAAGCTCTCTTGCTTCAATTCTTAAAGGAACGCAGTATCTATTAATTCTGTCCCTATTTCTCCAATATTCTTCCGTTAAGAGTTCCCCACGTTGGTTATAAAAACTGATAAAGCCCTCACAGGTAACTTTAGCCGTAATCTTTCCATTGGTAATATAATGATTAACTCCTGTTTGGTGATAGTGGCTAAACTCATTACCTGCGTACCATGGGTCAGTTGTATCAATAGTTTCTTCCTTAAAAGTTGGAATACATTCCGAAACCTTTTCCGTTAAAGCCCAATCATTTTTATCCATTTCAGATTCTTTAGTCATTCTAACACGGAGGGAGCTTTCCCCCCAAGGCTCAATCCAAACTTGAGATACTCCAGATTTAATTATTAGCTTGTTATTTTCCCTAGTTATTTTCATAGTTAAATCCCTTCCTAAAATTATTTTACTCGATATTCTATTATGTACTAAAATTTATTACCTTTATTCTATACTAGTTTGTAAACGATTGCAAGTAAGTTTTTGTTAATAAACACATTAATATACAAAAACAGGTGTTAGCTTAAAGCCATCACCTGTTTTATAATTTTAGATAAATTACAATAATTATGTTTAGTCCTATTTATCGCCTTTATTTCTAATTTCAACACGACGAATTTTACCACTAATTGTTTTAGGAAGCTCGTCAACAAACTCTACAATTCGTGGGTATTTATAAGGAGCGGTTGCATTCTTAACATAAGCTTGAAGCTCTTTAATAAGCTCGTCAGAGCCAGTATAGCCCTTTGAAAGAACTATAGTTGCCTTAACAACATTTCCTCTTATTTCGTCCTTAGCACCAGTTACAGCACATTCAAGAACCGAAGGATGCTCCATAAGAACACTTTCAATTTCAAAAGGCCCTATACGGTATCCAGAAGCTTTAATAAGGTCATCAGTTCTTCCAACATACCAAAGATAACCATCTTCATCTCTCCAGGCCGTGTCACCTGTGTGATAGAGATTATCATGCCAAGCAAGAGCTGTTCCCTCTGGGTCTCTATAATATTCAGTAAATAGAGAATCGTGCTTTCTTCCCTCTGTTCTAATTACCATTTCTCCAACCTCACCATTTGGAAGTGAGTTGCCCTCTTCGTCAACAATGTCAACATTGTATAGAGGAACCGGTCGTCCCATTGAACCAGGCTTAGGCTCCATACCATATAGGTTAGCAGCACAAATAACAGTTTCAGTCTGTCCAAAGCCTTCCATTAGCTTAAGTCCAGTATATTCATAGAACTTATTGAAAACCTCCGGATTTAAAGCCTCACCAGCAATTGTGGCATACTTTAGCTTTGACAAATCATAATTTTCAATTCCCTCTTTTATGAAGAAACGATACATTGTTGGAGGTGCACAGAAAGAGGTAATCCCATAATCTTGAATAACCTGCATCATTTTAGCAGGATTAAATCTTCCAAAGTCATAAATAAATACAGTTGCACCACAAGCTAGCTGTCCGAAAAGCTTGCCCCAAGCACATTTACCCCAGCCTGTATCAGAAATAGTAAGGTGAAGTGAATCCTTGTCAACGTGATGCCAATGCTTAGCTGTTAAAATGTGTGATGCGGAATATCTATAGTTGTGTAAAACCATTTTTGGATAGCCTGTTGTGCCAGAGCTAAAGTAAAGTAGCATAGTTTCATCAATGTTGGTTTCAACTCTATCAAGAGTTTTTGGATATTTCTCAATTTCTTCTAGAAAGCTTGTCCAACCATCCTTAGTTCCATGAACAATAAACTTTTCCTCGATGCCTTTATAGGTTTCAATTGATTCTTCAATTTGATTAGTTGTGTGTCCCTCACCAGTAGCGACTACGTACTTAACTGAAGCTGATTCAAATCTATAAATATAATCCTTAACCATTAGCTGGTCAGTTGCAGGAATACTTACAACACCTATTTTCATTAGTCCATAAATTAAGAACCAAAATTCATAATGTCTTTTAAGAACAGCCATAACCATGTCACCTTTTTTAGCTCCATGAGCCAAGAACATATTAGCAACCTGATTACTTTTTTCTGAAAGCTCTCTAAATGTGAACTTATGCTCTTCGCCTTCTTCGTTAATCCATTGAATAGCAACCCTGTCTGGTTCAATTGCTGCAATGCCGTCAATAACATCATAGCTAAAATTGTAGTTGTCTTTTAAATTAAGGGCAAAATTTAAAACTCTGCCTTCTTTATCAAGCTCTTCAGTAACAAATTGCTTGTAATAATCGTTTAAATCATACATGTAAAACATATCCTCCAGTTGTTATTTCTTAATAAGAACTGCTAAAAATTCGCAATCCTCGCCGTTTTGTGCAATCATACCATGTGGTTGATTAGAGTTGTAATATAATGAATCGCCTTCATTTAAAATCTCAGTATGCTCGCCAATAACAACCTTTAAACTGCCTTTTAGAACATAATCCCATTCCTGTCCCTCGTGAACGGAAAGCTTAATAGGCTTATCTTGTTCACTAGCATCAAATGGTGCTTTAACAAGAAGTGGTTCTATTTCTTTGTTTTTGAAACGATAAGCAAGATGCTGATAAGCAAATCTCTCTCTTCTTTCAATTGGAAGACCTTTGTCCTTTCTTACTATTGAATAAGCGGACAGCTTAGGTCCAACGCCAGTTAGTATTTCTACAAGATCAACTCCGAATAGTTCAGAACACTTGTAAATAAAAGATACCGAAAAGTCCTTTTCACCTTTTTCAATTAGCTCATACTCGTTTACAGCAATGCCAGTTTTTTCGCAAAAGTCCTCAATTGACAAATCACAGGACAATCTGAGTCCTTGAAGTCTTTGTGCAACTTCCTTAATGTTATAGGTCATTTTTTCTCTCTCCCGTTCATATATTATTTTTGATTAATAATATTAATCAAATCAAAAGGCTTGTTAAGTATGTAGTCTGCACCAGATTTTATAAGCTCATCCTTGCCCCTAAAACCCCATGCACAGCCACACATTTTTATACCTGCGTTATGTGCAGTAAACACATCAACATCAGAATCGCCAACATAAATAGTTTCATCACACGAAACCTTAAGCTTGTCCATTATTGATAAAACAATTTCAGGATTAGGCTTTTTTGGAACACAATCTAACTTCCCCTGAACAATGTCAAAAATGCCATCACCAAAAATATGTGATACAATTTTCTTAGAAAAAACATCAGTTTTATTAGATGCTATAGCTAATTTAATGTTCATTTCAGTTAGCTTTAATAATAGTTCTTTAATTCCATCATATTCCTTAGTTTTATTTAAACAATTCTC
>JAAZIT010000236.1 GCA_012800685.1 Clostridiales bacterium | reverse complement strand
TTCAGAACATAAAACTAAAACATCAAGAGGGTCGCCGTCCTCGGCATAGGTTCTTGGAATAAAGCCATAATTTGCAGGATAGTGGGTTGAAGTAAAAAGAATCCTGTCTACTTTTAAGCAACCTGTTTCCTTGTCAAGCTCGTACTTCACCTTTGAGCCGTTGGGAATCTCAATAACTGCTGTGAATAAGTCCTTGTTTATTCTTTTTGGGGAAATGTCATGCCAAATGTTCATATTTTTTACCTCCATATTTTTATTCGGAATTAAGCCTCGTATAGCCCAACCTCTGTAAGATTGTCAAGAATGTCATAAACGTTTTCGCCATTTAGCTCAACTGGAATAGCCTCGCCGTAATTTTCATCACTAAAAATATCCCAAAGTGTTTTAATATTTTTTTCTAAGGGAACATCTAAAAGATTTTCTAAAATAGAAATATCTGGGCTGTATATTTGAACTATTTGATTGTTTCTAAAGTATATCTCGCTATTGTCAACGTGAGATCCAAATCCAAATTCAATAAGCCCATCATTAAATAAAATTCCACCGTATCTTTTAATTATTGCGAGAGCCACATCAGTGGTGCAATTGTCAAGATAATAAATATTTTTTTGGGTATCATTTTCGGAGCTAGGCACCTCTATAAAGAAGAATACTGCTGGCTTTAGGTGCTTAACAACTGAAACAGCTAAAGGCTCAAGAAGCTCAGCACTAAGTGAGCATAAAAGATTTTCATTATCTTGTTTTTCGTAGCAGCTATGACAATCCTTAATGTCACTAACAATTATGCCTTGAATAAGGTTGAATGTGTTCAAAATATATCTCCTTTTGGGTTGTTAATATATATTGGGTATGCTATAATATGGTAATGGATAGTAGTAGCTTTAAATTTAAAACTAAATAATCTAAGCTAACTGTCCTAAAAATAGTACTGGTTTTTGAAAATTGTTTTTATCTGTCCAAACAAACGGACACATAGGTCTTTATAATAAAGTCATAGGATAAAGACAGCATAAATTAAAAATGCTTGTCATAAGATTTTAATAAAGACTTGAGAGGAATGGTTATAGTGCTTACAACATCAGAAATTATCAAAAACCTATTGGACAACGGAGCTATGGCGGGATTATTTATAGTTGGTTCAGTTTATCTAATAAAGGCTGTTAATGAATTTCCATTTAAGCCAAAGAAAAAGAATAAGAACATAACGGTTACTAGCTCCGATCCCAAAAACAAAGTTGCATAGCTTATAATATGATTATTATACTATTTTATTTAACTAATTGCAAGTTTTATCCAGATTATTTTTACCTTTTAATTAATTAAGCTAAGTATAATATCATATGGGGAGGAAGTTAAAATGAAAATTCTGCACACCTCTGATATTCACTTTGGAATATCTTTAAAGGAACACCCACTAATTGCTGAACAGAAACAGGTTTCAGAACAAATTTTAAAAGCAGTAAAGGAGCAAAATGCGGACGCAATAATAATAGCAGGAGATGTTTTTGACCGTGCAGTAACAAATGCGCGGGCTTTGTCATTGTATAACGATTTTATAACTGCCCTGCATACTGCTAAAATTCCTGTATTTATAATTGCTGGAAATCACGACGCACCTGAAAGACTAGCGTTATTGGACAAGCTTTTGTGCAAGTCAGATATATATATTTCAGGAAAGCTAACAGCACAAATTGAGCCAATTGAACTAGGAAATTGCCATATTTATTTAATTCCCTATTTTAATTTGGATACAGCAAAGTCTCTTTATCCTGATGAGGTGTTTGCAAGCTATCAGCAGGCTTTTTCCCATGTAACAAAAAACATATTTAAAGATCTTGATAAGTCTAAGTTTAATATTGCTGTTTCCCATTGTTATGCACAAGGGGGACAGCTTTCCGATTCAGATAGAGCCGCAAAGCTAGGACAAGCCTCAATAGTTAGTGCCGATGTTTTTAAGGGCTTTAATTATACAGCTTTAGGGCATCTTCATGCACCACATTTCATAAATGATAAGAAAAATATTAGGTATAGTGGAACTCCTTATCCATATTCCTTTGGCGAAAAGGGTGGGGCAAAAACTCTTACGCTTATTGATACCGAGAATGGTAAAATAAGTGAAATTCCACTTAAATATACAAGAAATTTGCGTACTATAGAGGGTACATACTTAGAGGTTTTAGAAAAGACACGTAACGACAAAAATAAAGATGATTATGTGAGAATAAATATTATCGACAGATATCCAGAGGCTTCCCTTTACGAGACATTTAAAAAAGAATACGAATATTTATTAAGCTTTGATGGAATGCAGTTAAAAGACCCAACAACAGTTGCTACTCTTACGGCTGAATCAATTGCAAAAATGGAGCCTAAAGAGCTTCTTGAAAGCTTTTACAATGGACGTGAGGAACAGCTAGGTGAATTTGAATTAGAGTGGTTTCAAAAAGCCATTGATACAGTTATGGAAGGAGATGACAAGCAGTGATTCCAATTAAATTAGAATTTCAAGCATTTGCTTCCTATGTAAACCGCCAGACTATTGATTTTACGGAATTTAATGACGGTGATATTTTCCTAATTCACGGAACAACAGGAACAGGAAAAACAGCCATTATTGATGCAATGTCATTTGCTCTTTATGGTAGGGGTTCTGGTGAGGGACGTGATAATTTAGAACAGATGAGATGTAAAAATTACGACGCTAAAAATAAGGATACAGAAATTGAATTCACTTTTTCGGTTAATAATGAAACTTATAAATTCACTCGAAAATGTGAAGAAAAAACCCGTGTTAGAGGGAAAAATAGGGGGCTAATCTATTATCAGACAGAGCAG
>JAAZIT010000235.1 GCA_012800685.1 Clostridiales bacterium | reverse complement strand
GTTAAGCTTTATGATTATGCGGAAAATAGAGAAAATTTTTACATAAACGATATAAATTATATTTCTGCAAGCTATGGGCTTGATAACTGGAATACATTTCAGCACTGGTATATGTACAAAACCGCTATGACACTTGACGCTGTGCCAGAGTTTTCATTTAATATTGCAAATATAATTAAATCAATATTTGGAAGAAATAAAAAAGCTTTAGCCCTTGACCTCGATAATACCCTTTGGGGTGGAATTGTTGGGGATGATGGAGTTGACGGTATAGAAATTGGAGAGGAAACTCCCAACGGGCAGGCATTTAGAGAATTTCAAGGATATATTAAGGCGCATAAAAACATAGGCGTAATGCTTACAGTTTGCTCTAAAAATGAAGAAGAAAATGCTATAGCAGGACTTAATCACCCTGATTGTCAGCTTAGACCTAATGATTTCGTTAACATAAAGGCGAATTGGGAAAACAAGGATATAAATATTAATAACACTGCTGCGGAGATGAATATATTTCCGGATTCCTTTGTTTTTCTTGATGATAACCCAGCAGAAAGAGCTATAGTTTCTCACCAAATTCATGGAATTGCTGTTCCAAATATGGACGGTGTAGAGAATTATATTAGAATTGTTGATAGAAATGGATATTTCGAGGTAACAAATTTTTCAGATGATGACCTTAATCGTAATAAAATGTATGAAGCAAATGCTGCTAGAACAAAGGCACAAAATAGCTTTGAAAGCTATAGTGAATATCTTTTAAGCCTCAATATGAAAGCTGAAATATGTGATTTTAAGCCAATGTATTTACAAAGAATTACACAGCTAACAAATAAATCCAACCAATTTAATTTAACCACAAAAAGATATACAACGGCTGAAATGGAAAAAACAGTTCAAGATAGAGATAGTATAAGACTTTGTGGAAGACTTGAGGATAAATTCGGTGACAATGGAATTGTTACTGTAGCAATTGGGCATAAAGAGCTTGATACGGTTCATATTGACTTGTGGTTAATGAGCTGTCGTGTACTTAAACGTGATATGGAGCTAGCTATGCTTGATAGATTCGTTGAGGAATGTGTTAAAACTGGAGCAAAAAAAATTAAGGGATACTATTATAAGACGGCTAAAAATAAAATGGTTAGCCAGCTTTTAAAAACCTTTGGATTTAAGCTTGTAGAAGAAAATGGCGAGGATACAGTTTGGGAAATGTATCTTGAGGGCTATAAAAACCAAAACCATGTGATAAAGCTTGATGAGTAGGTTATTAGTAAGTGGTAACTGTATAATGGTAACTATTAACTATTTTAAAAATAAAATTATAACTATAGAATGAGGTGCTTAAGGAATGACAAAAGGCGAGATTTACGAAAGACTAACAGAAGTGTTTAGAGATGTTTTTGACGATGATACAATTGAAATTAACGACGAAACAACAGCAGATGACATTGAGGATTGGGATAGCATGGAGCATATTACTCTTGTTGGAGCGGTTGAATCAGAATTTAAAATTAGATTTAAAATGTTTGAAGTTTCTTCAATGAAAAATGTTGGAGAAATGGCAAATATTATTGCTGAACGTGGCTAAAAGCAAAAAAATAAAGTCTTCTTCTCGAAAGAGAGGAAGACTTTTTAGCTTTTATTAGTAGTTATTATTTGTAATGCAATTCTAATAAAATCAAATATATTATACTCTTAAACTAATGGACCAAAAACCTTAAGTATTGAACCAATAATTTTTTTGTAAAGAGGACGCTTTTTACAAAACTTAAAATCGACCTCTACGCATTGATCTTGACAATCTAAGAAATCCTGCTTAACGTCCATTACAGCGGAGTTTTGATACATATAAGCTGCACACTCAAAGTGAAGATATAAGCTTCTGAAATCAAGATTTATTGTTCCAACAACAGCGGTTGTATCATCGGAGACAAAGCTTTTTGCGTGCATAAATCCTGGTGAATATTCGTATATTTTTACACCCATTTTTAAAAGACTTTTGTAACTAGCTTGTCCAATAAAATGTACATACCACTTGTCAGGGTAAGATGGTGTCATAATTCGAACATCAACTCCACACTTTGCAGCATATCCAAGAGCAGTAGCCATTTCATTGTCAATAACTAAATATGGAGTCATAATGTAAACATAATCCTTAGCATTGTTTAAAATATCCATATAAACAAGCTTTCCAACATTTTCATTATCAACAGGTGAGTCTCCGTAGGGGAGAACATAACCATCTGATTCAAAGCATTCAATATGCTTGTAATGCGGCTTTAGACTCTCATAATCTGTATTGCAATTAGGCTCGTCAAGTTCCCAAAGCTGTAGAAACATTATAGTGAAGCTCCAAACAGCTTCACCACTAACTTTAATTGCTGTATCCTTCCAATATCCAAAACGTTTTCTCTTATTTATATATTCGTCAGCTAGGTTAATTCCCCCTGTGAAAGCCACCATTCCGTCAACAACAACAATTTTTCTGTGGTCACGGTTGTTTTGTGAGCTTGAAAGAAAGGGTCTAAACTTGTTGAAAATCTTACACTTGATACCACGCTTTAAAATCTCTTTATCATAGTTGTCAGGAAGCTTCATTTGACTTCCAAATCCATCATAAAGAACTCGAACGTCAACTCCCTCGACAACCTTTTGAGTTAGTATTTCAAGAATTTCCGTCCACATTTGCCCCTCATCAATAATAAAATACTCTATAAATATAAAGCGTTCTGCCTTTCTAAGCTCCTCTTTTAAAGCCGCAAACTTTTCTTCACCACATCTGTAGTAATCGACAGTTGAGTTTTTATATATAGAATAATTCCCATGCTCCCACATATAATGGGTAAGCTTTGAAAGATCTGGCGAGGTCATTTTAATCTCTTCCATAAGCTCATCTGAGGCTTTGATTAAGGGCTTTGTTTCTTTAATTTTCTCTTGATGACTTTTTTTCAAAACCTGAATTCCAACCTGAAGTTTGAGAAAAAAATAGAGCATAGCCGTAAATACAGGAAATATTAATAAAGGAACAATCCAAGCAATTTTGTAAGCGGGATTAAGATCAGTGTTAATTAAATAGCACAAAAGAACTATTCCAAGAGCCATAAATACTAAATTTATAACCTTGTAATATTCCGTCAGCATAGTAAATGTAATAATTAAAATCAATGCTTGAATGATTAAAAGTAGAAAAATTGCAGCTTTTCTACTGAAAATGTATTTAATAAATCTTTTTGCTTTGCGTAAAAACTTTTCCAAAGTATTTCTCCGTTCTGTAAATTTCTGGCATGTTCCAATTATAGCATAAATAGAGTTTGTTTTCAACCATACATTATACAAAAAAGGGCAGAAAAAACTGCCCTTTAGTTAACACTTTTATGTAATTTTATTCCTAAAGCCTGCTGTCATAACCTAGACAAAGAGCGTCATCAAGCTAACCCATAAATCTAGTAAAGGACAGGCAATAATAATTAAGGTAAAACTGTCAATTTTTATATCGTAACCCTTTTTATAGTTTTCACATGTTTTCTTAATATATTCGTTGTAAAATAGATTGCCAGTAATATTTATTATAATAGTGATTTAAAAATATTTTAATAAAAGTCTGCCAAAAAAATGACAGACTTTTTAAAATTATAGTTGTGCTAATTTTTTAAATTGAGCTTTAAGTGCAGGATATATTTCAGTGTAAAGATTGTAGAACTTTTCGTATTCTGGAACATTTTCTGCAATAGGCTCTTGTGTTTTGTCTGTTTTAATAACTGCTCCACAGGCCTCTGGAACACTTGAATAAATTCCAGCACCAACTGATGCAAGAAGTGCAACTCCCAGTGCAGGTCCTTCTTTTGAGGCAACAGTTTTAACTGGACAGTTGTAAAGGTCGGCAAGCATTGAACGCCATAATGGTGAAGTTCCACCACCACCACAAGCCATCATGTCGGAAACGCTAATATTCATTTCTTTAAACACCTCTACGCAGTCACGAAGTGAATATGAAACTCCCTCTAATACTGCTCTAAGCATATCTTTTTTAGAGTGCATTGCAGAAAGTCCAAAGAAAACTCCACGAGCATCAGGGTCGAGGTGAGGAGTTCTCTCTCCCATTAAATATGGAAGATAAAGAAGTCTATTTGCACCAATTTGAACAGTTTCAGCCTGTTTGTCCATTAAATAATATTCGTCAACCCCCATTAAAGAGGCTGTTTCTTTTTCAGCATTGCAGAAGTTATCTCTAAACCATTTTAGAGAAAGTCCAGCGCCTTGAGTTACACCCATAACGTGCCATGAATTAGGAACTGCCGCACAGCAGGTGTGAACTCTACCCTTAGCGTCAATTGAAATTTCAGAGGTGTGAGCAAATACAACCCCAGATGTACCAATTGTTGTAAAAGCTTTTCCGTCCTCAACAACTCCAGTGCCAACTGCTGCCGCTGCATTATCACCAGCTCCACCAACAACTATTGTACCCTCGCAAAGACCGAGTATGTCAGCCATTGACTTTGTAACTCCACCGGTTATTTCGCATGATTCATAAACCTTTCCAAGAACGCTCATGTCAATTCCCAATGTGTCACAAACCTCTTTGCTCCAGCAACGGTTAGCAACATCAAGAAGCTGCATACCTGAAGCATCAGAAACCTCTGTTGCATATTCGCCAGTTAGAATAAGTCTTAGATAATCCTTAGGCAAAAGAATGTGCCTGCATTTTTCAAATATTTCAGGCTCGTTATTTTTAACCCAAAGTATTTTTGCTGCTGTCCAGCCTGTTAAAGCAGGATTTGCAGTTATTTCAATAAGCTTTTTCTCTCCAAGCTTTTGATTCATTTCATCTACTTCTTTAGCTGTACGCTGGTCGCACCAAATTATAGATTTTCTTAAAACCTCGTCGTTTTTATCAAGCATAACAAGTCCGTGCATTTGCCCAGATATCCCGATACCCTTTACATCAGCCTTGTTTACTCCACTTTTAGCCATAACAGCTTTTATTGTGTTAATCATTGCATCAGCCCAGTCAGAGGGATCTTGCTCTGCGTATCCGTTTTTAGGTTGATACATTGGGTACTCTATTGTGTGAGAAGCAATCACTGTACCAAGCTCGTCAAAAAGTACGGTTTTAGTACCGCTTGTTCCACAGTCAACTCCGATAATATATGCCATAATTCTAATTCCTTTCGAAATAATATTTTTTATAAATGCTAAAAAACCTAGTTATACTTTATATATAAAAAGAATGTTACAACCCAAACTAAACCTATTAAATAAACAATATAAGTCTCCATTTTCTCTTTTTTGCTGTATCCCTCTTGTCCGATAAATCCCCTATAAACGAATAGTGCACATGATATTGCGAAAGGAATCACTGTCACAAGACTATAAATATTTACAAATATAGAGATGATGTTTAAAGCTGTACTTACAATTAATGCCGTTATGCATATAATTGAGGTGGTTTTCTTTTTCATAAAATTGCTCCTTTTTATATATAAATGTTACATACAATTATACATCATTTTAGGGGCTTGAGCAAGGCTTTTTAAATTTAGCTATACAAATGGGCGAAAGGTTAAAAAACGATTCGCCCATAAATATTTTAATTAAAGACTGAACATAATGTTGTTCATTATAGATTCTAAAAGCTCTTGACGTCCACTTGAAAGACTGTCAACAACCTCGCCCTTTTCAAGAGCGTATTTTTCGAGGTCAGCCATTGAAACCTTGCCGGCAATAATGTCAGCACCAATTCCAACGTTCCAAGATGAATATCTATCATCAACGAATTTATCAAGTCTTCCGTCAACAATCATTTTGTCAGCAATTCTTAGTCCTAGAGCGAATGCGTCCATACCGGCAATATAGCTTAGGAAAATATCCTCAGGAGTGTAAGAACCACGTCTAGCCTTTGAGTCAAAGTTAAGACCACCATTTGTAAAACCACCAGCCTTAAGAACTTCATACATACAAAGAGCTGTGTCATATACGTTTGTTGGGAATTGGTCGGTATCCCAGCCTAGAAGTGTATCACCTTGATTAGCGTCAATTGAACCAAAAACGTCATTGTCTCTAGCAACTCTTAGCTCATGTTGGAATGTGTGCATAGCGAGTGTTGCATGGTTAGCTTCAATGTTCATCTTAAAATCCTTGTCAAGACCAAACTTGCGAAGGAATCCAAGAACTGTAGCTGTATCAAAGTCATACTGATG
>JAAZIT010000234.1 GCA_012800685.1 Clostridiales bacterium | reverse complement strand
GGCTAAAATCATATTTTGTTGTTTAAATATACGGCTTTCTTTTCCATTTTGATATCTACTAAGAACATGATTTGAAAAAAAGTCGGCAACTCTATTGGCTTCATTTAAATTATCATTTTCAATATGCTTTGTAACTATTTTTGCGGTTTTTTCATTAATCGCTTTTTTAACAGTAATCTCAACTACTATAAAAAATATAAATAGCAAAATTATTGAATATGGTGACTGTATAAAACCAATAAATCCTTTTGTTTTAAGAGGCTTTGCTGATAATATAGGAAGAGCGAATATAATTCCAATTAAAATTTCAAAAAAACCTAAAACAATACGAGGAATAGAATCAATTAACCCCCAAAAACCACTATTCCAGTTGAAAATACGAGTTCTTACTCGTTGAAGCTGAGTATGAGTTTCGCTATTCTCGACATTTTCAAAGTCCATGTTCATAACCTTTGAACCAAGCTTACTTTTAATTTTAAAATCTTTTAAATCTTCTAATCGGGTTTTTTTGCTTTGATATATAAATTGTCCTAATAATTTAATTAAAAATATAATGCCAATGCAGATTGCTGCTGTGGTTAATAGCTCTTCTAAAGACTTTTTCTGAGCAATTCCATCAATAATCTTTGATGTTAAAAAATACGAAATATACACTGTTAATAAGTTGGGCATTACACCAAAGCATCGCCTTAGTAAATATGAGGGGGAAATTTCATTCATAAAGGATATACAGCGTTTTAAAATACCCCATTTTTCTTTAAAGTCCATTTTATCTTGCTTTTTAGAATTTCTATTTTTTGCTTTCACAATTTTTCACCCCATCCTTATAGTATGAACTCTGAAGTTCAAATAACATTGCATATGTTTTTCCGTTTTCCATAAGCTTTTGATGTGTTCCACATTCGCTAATCTCACCGTTTTCTATGAGTAAAATTTTGTCACAAAACCTAGTGCTTGCGAGCCTGTGTGAAATAAAAATAGATGATTTACCTTTAGTAAATTTTGCGTATTGCATATACATTTCCTGTTCAGCGATTGGGTCGAGTGCTGCTGTTGGCTCATCTAAAAGGAGTACTGGGGAATTCTTGTATAATGCCTTTGCAAGTGCAAGCTTTTGATTTTCACCACCGGAAAACTCTGTTGCATTATCAAAAACATTTTTAACTAGCTTAGTTTGTTCTTTTTGAGAAAGACTCATAACCTTGTTATAAAGTCCTGCACTTTTTAGAACACTGTATATTTTTTCTTTGTCATAGTTTGAATCCTTACTTTGAGTTATATTTTGTGCAATAGTTACTGGAAGTACAGCTACATCTTGAAATACGGCACTAAAAATATCAAAGTATTCATCACGATTATAGTCATTTACTGGTTTTTCGTTAAGAAGTATTTCACCCTCACTAGCGTCATAAAGACCGCACATTAGCTTGATAAGTGTGGTTTTTCCTGCACCATTAAGACCAACTATTGCAAGCTTTTCGTTTTTGTTTAACTTAAAAGATATGTTTTTAATAGTTGGTTTATCTGCACCTGAATATGTGAAGCTAACATTTTTAAATTCAATTTCACAATCCTTTGTAGGGATTTTTGCCCCTACACCACGATTTGTTTTTTCTTCTATCTCAAGATATTCTCTTGAAAATCCAATGTTATTTGAAAGCCACTGGTACGCACTAAAATTATCTAACCATAATTTTACAGAGTTTGAAAAATGCATTATTGAATTAAAATACATTACAAATTCACCTGCACCAATATTTCCACTTGATACGAGAAAAATTGTATAGATATATGCACCAAAGTCTCCAACGTGGGAAACAATTAGGCTAAATATATCCATTTTGTTTTCCCAAGAATCTCGTTGTCCTGCTAAATCCATTCTAGTTTCATACACCTGATCAAATTTCTTTTTAAACCACCTTTGCATATTAAACATTCTTATATCCTTTGCACGGTGAAGCTCGTTAGACTCGTTAACAATGTAGTTAAGTTTTCTTTCCTCTGGAACAACTGCTGGTGTATAACAGTTCCATACCCACTTCATTTTGCGTCGACTAATATAATAGCATAATACTGTTGGAACACCAACAATTAATATAAGAAGTGGACTTAGAATAGCCAAAATTCCACCAAATGCAGCCATTTGTAATATGGAAGAAACTGATCTACTCATTACGTCAATTGCTTGTGATGAGATATAGCTTGCACCACTTTCAGCTTTTGAATACGTATCGTTAAGATAAGTTTTCTCAAGATTTTCATAGTCAGTATTCATTTGTTTTATGATTAGCTTTCGCATAAAAATTTGATTAAGGGAATATTGACCACAATTGTTAATATAGGACTCAGAATTTCTCTTGATAGAAAATGCTATTGTTATTCCAAGCTGTATACTAATACAAATAATAATAAGTCTTATTCTATTTTGTTCACCGAGAGCCAGCTCAACAATATATCGATTAAAAAATGGTGAAAGAATTTGTTCAAGAGATGACATTAATGCGCTTAAAAAGAATGCAAAAAAGACAGGCTTGTTATTTTTCCATGCAACACCTAAAACATATTTCATGTTATTAAAAACGCCATGATTACGACTGTCTTTTTCCTTGTTCCATTTTTTCAAAGCTTCCTTATGCACAGCCTTATTATATTTTTTTATAGCTGTACCCGACTTCTTTTTACTCATAAAATCACGTCCTTTAAAATTACCATATCATAAAAATAGACCGTTGTGCTTATTTTTGCACCAACGGTCGATATATAGAACCAATGGTTAAAGTGGAAGCATTATTTCTGTAGCAAATACGCCTTCTTCATCCTGTCTGTTTACAAAGCCACGATATTTGGTGGCTATACTGTCAATTCTAAAAAGACCAAAACCATGATCTCCTGATTTTTGGGAGAGATATTTACCCTCTTTTTTAATAATTTCTTTTGAAGCTGCACAGTTTTGTACTGAAAGATAAAACTGTCCTTTTAATGTCCCAATGTATACCCTGATAAATCTATTTTCTTTAGGAACCTTTTCACAAGCTTCGTTGGCGTTGTCAAGAAGATTACCAAGAATTGAACAAAGCTCAACATCAGAGATTTTAAGCTTTTGAGGGACATTTGCTTTCACATTAATTTTAACATTTAGCTTTGCCGATAAAGAAAGCTTGCTGTTTAAAATTGCATCAACCATAACATTACCTGTTTTTATAACCGTGTCAACGGTATTTAAATCTTCAACAAGCTCATTAAGATAACAGTCAAGAGCATTATAATTTTTCTCATAAAGCTGAATTTTCATGTTTTGAATGTGATTTCG
>JAAZIT010000233.1 GCA_012800685.1 Clostridiales bacterium | reverse complement strand
CGGGCCGTATGGTGGGAACAATAGGGCTCGAACCTATGACCCCCTGCTTGTAAGGCAGATGCTCTCCCAGCTGAGCTATGCTCCCACGCAACGTAATATATTATACCCTGTTTTTAAGGTTTTGTCAAGACTTTTGCTCGAAAAAACTTTCATTTGGAGATTTGCACAAAATACACCACGTTTTTTGTATGTGCTTTTATATATTACATTTTAATATTAACTTTTCCCCCTATTTCAAGGCGATTTTCAAAAACCTTACAATCGTAGCAGAGAACTTTTACCCCATTTTTTTTAGCATTTCTTAAGGCGTCGCCAAATGCCTTATGGGTAATATCATTGGGTTCAAAATATTTTACACCACTCATCTGTATAAGAAAGAAAACATATCCCTCATATCCCCGTGATACAGCTTTAACAAGCTCGTTTAGGTGCTTAATCCCACGCTCGGTGGGTGCGTCAGGAAAGCTGGCTATACCGTCGTTTTCGAGAGTAACGCCTTTAACCTCCATATAGAACTTCTTACCACCATGGATTCCGTAAAAGTCAAAGCGTGAAGATTCAAAAACAGTTTCAGGTTTGAGAAATTCAAGGTCTTTAAAAACTCCTCCTGCTTCTAAAAATTCCTTAACAACCTTGTTAGGAGCTTGGCTGTCCATGTTAACTAAAAGGTCGCCTTTTCTTACACCAATTAAGTCATATTGAGTTTTTCTATTAGGATTATTTGATTTTTCCAGAAAAACCTCGGCTCTGTCGGTTAAAAGTTCTCGACAGCGCCCAGTATTTTTCACGTGAACAGTATGCTCTATTCCATCTATTTCAACCTGTGCAATAAAACGGTTTGGTCGGCTAAGAAAAAATCCTTTATGAATATTATTGTATTTCATTTTATTAATAGCTTAAAGTGTTTTTGTTTGAAAATCCCATGTACGAGTTTCCTGGATTAACCTTAAGCTCTTCTCCGTCATTAGTTGTAAGTTTAATTTGCGATTTTTCAGTTGGCTTTGACCACTTAATTGCAATTATAGTTCCGTTAGAAATATAATATCCGTTTCCGCCTTTCCAATCAAGATCCATATAACCCTTTGATTGATTAAATACGCTTGTGGTGGTTTCGAGATAAAAAACATTTGTGTATTCAAGCTGTTTGTTTACAGCTGTGTCCATATGTGGCTGTCCACTGTGCTGTTTTTTGTATGTTTTAGTTCCCTCGTCATAGGTGAAGGTGCTGTAATATGCGTTCGAGAACTTTATTGTTGCTTGTGTGCATTTTGTTTCAGATACTACATCAGCTTTTTTAACAAAATTAAAAACTGGTGAATTGTAAGAGTCGGATAAATTTGATCTCATGCCAACTCTATTAATCTCAGAAACAATAGCAGAGCCTTTTAAAAATGAAGTGTGCTCCATGGCATAATTTACTCTAGTTTTATCTCTTTGAAATAGAGTTCCATTATATAGTCCATCAAAATGATCAATACTTTTTAAAGTATTAGCTGATTCAGCTTCATATCCATGGTGGAAATAAATTGCGTCATAGCCTTGTGCAAATATAGGGTAATAGTATCTACAGCTCCTTGTTGAGCAAATGTTAGGAACAGTGCTATAATCAGCATAAATTGCCATTAAGCGGGTTATTCCACCTTCAACAGGACATTCAAACATTATGTCTGCGCCATAAGTTCCATATTGAGGAAGTGAAGCCTTGATGTTATTTACCATTACTGCTACTGGGCGTTTTCCTTCACCTTGCTCAGATAAATTATATAGACCAGAAAGGTTATTGTATATGCCCTCTGGCTCAGGCTCATCCTCGTTTTCAGTCACTTTTGGTGCGTTTGTTTGAAGTGGTAATGTTGCAACGGTAGTGGTTTGGGCTGAAGTAGTAGCCGCTACCTTTTTGGAATTGTTGTCATCCTTGCTACAGGCTGAAGAAACAGCCAAAATAGCAATACAAGCTACCAATAGTATTGTTTTCTTTATTTTCAATAAAATCATCTCCTAATAAATATGATACACCAAACATTGAGAAAATTATACAAATAATTTGTTAATTTCAAAAAAATTGTGTAATATTTTTAATTCGTCATAATTGACAGGTGTGTAATTTTTAGTTATACTTATAAAAGTAAAAGCTAATTGGCAATGTTATTAATTTTTAGCTTAGATTTAGCAAAGAAAGGAAATACTTTTATGAGATTTCGACCATGTATAGACATTCACAACGGTTGTGTAAAACAGATTGTTGGGGGAAGTCTTTCGGATAAGGGAAATGTGGCAATAGATAATTTTGTCTCAAGCCTTAATGGAAAATATTATGCCCAATTATATAGAAAATATGACTTATATGGAGGGCATATAATAATTCTTAACCCTGAGGGTAGCGAATATTATGAGGCTGATGTTGAGCAGGCAAGGCTTGCTTTAGAGGAGTTTCCACAAGGACTTCAAATTGGTGGAGGAATAAATGATAAAAACGCCCTAAGGTTTTTAGACATGGGGGCAAGCCATGTAATAGTGACCTCTTTTGTGTTTAAAAACGGTGAAATAAACCACCAGAATTTAAAGAAAATTTCTGATTTAGTAGGAAAAAATCGACTAGTTATAGACCTTTCCTGCAGAAAAAAAGACGGAGAGTATTATATAGTAACAGATCGGTGGCAGAAATTTACCAATATAAAGCTAACACAAGAAACCATTGATTATTTTTCAAGCTTTTGTGATGAGTTTTTAATTCATGCCGTTGACTCTGAGGGTAAAGCAAGTGGAATTGAAACTAAAGTTGCGGAACTTATGGGAAACTATTGTAAAATAACCTCAACATATGCAGGTGGGATTTCGTCAATGAAAGACCTAGATGTATTAAGAAAAAAAGGAAAAAACAAGCTTGATTTTACTATTGGAAGTGCCTTAGACATTTTTGGCGGAAATATTCCTTTTGAAACGGTAGCTAAAATAAGATAAAGCTGAGAAAAGATAATAGATTTTTATAATATACATATAATTTTAGGTTTATGTACTTTTGATACGGGTGTTTATTCTTAGCTTAGAAGGACTAATAAATATAAAATAAAAAACCCCACAGAACATTATATTCTGTGGGGTAAATTTTATGAAATAATCTATTTAAAAACTATTATTTCTTGTCCGTTGTTTTAGCAACTGGTGTCTTAGCAACTGGTGCTTTTTTAGTAGCTGGTGCTTTAGTATCAGCTTTTGCAGCAGGAGCTTCATCAACTGTGTTGTAAAGCTTTGAAAGTCTTACAAGATAATCGTATCTGTCAGCAGCACTTGCAACAGCGCTGTCAAATAGTCTTTCAGCTCTTTCTGGATTTTGACGAGCAAGAGCGTTGTAACGAACTTCACTCATGATAAAGTCTTTATAGCTCTCTGTTGGAGCCTTAGAATCAAGAATGAATGGGTTTTTACCCTGTTTCTTTAGTTCAGGGTTAAATCTAAATAGGTGCCAGTAACCAGCTTGAACAGCTTTCTTTTCTTCTGTTTGAGCTAGAGACATTCCGCCCTTAATGCCATGGTTAATACATGGAGCGTAAGCAATAATGATTGATGGACCGTTGTAAGCCTCAGCTTCGTTGATTGCCTTAATACACTGGTTGTAATCAGCACCCATAGCGATATGTGCAACGTATACGTAACCGTATGACATAGCAATACCTGCAAGGTCCTTTTTCTTAACTTCCTTACCAGCGGCAGCGAACTGAGCAACAGCACCAGTTGGAGTAGCCTTTGAAGACTGTCCACCAGTATTTGAGTAAACCTCTGTATCGAAAACGAAAATGTTAACATCTTCGCCTGAAGCGATAACATGGTCAAGACCTGAGAATCCAATATCGTATGCCCAGCCGTCTCCACCAAAGATCCACATTGACTTTTTGCCTAGGAAGTTAGCGTCCTTAAGAATTTCTTCAGAAGCTTTAGTCTTAGATTTCTTAAGAGCAGCAATTAACTCCTTAGTGGCAACATTATTTGTTTTGCCCTCGTTAAGTGTTGATAGATATCCCTCGATTGCAGTCTTTAGACCAGCAGCCTTAGTTGTCTTATCAAGCTCAAGAAGCTTAGCAATTGTTCTCTGTCTAATTGTATTTTGAGCAAGGAACATACCGTATCCGTACTCTGCGTTATCTTCAAATAGTGAGTTAGCCCAAGCTGGACCCTTGCCGTCCTTATTTGTTGTGTAAGGAGTTGAAGGAGCAGAACCACCCCAAATTGAAGAACAACCTGTAGCGTTAGCGATGAACATTCTGTCGCCGTAAAGCTGAGTAATAAGCTTAGCATAAGGAGTTTCTCCACAACCAGCACAAGCACCTGAGAACTCAAGTAGAGGCTGTTTAAACTGTGAACCCTTAACAGTTGTTTCTTTGAATTTTTCTAGAACTTCTGGCTTTTCAACAAGCTTTAGACCATAGTTGAATACTTCTTGCTCAGCAAGTTGTGTTTCAAGTGGAAGCATGTTAAGAGCCTTGTTGCCCTTCTTACCAGGACAAACGTTAGCACAAGATCCACATCCTGTACAGTCAAGAGCTGAAACTGTCATTACGAAGTTATAGCCTGGAAGACCAGTACATGGAACTGCCTTTTCCTGAGCTAGAGCTGGAGCTTTCTTAAGTTCAGCATCAGTCATAACAACAGGACGAATTACAGCGTGTGGGCAAACATATGAACAGAAGTTACATTGGATACAGTTCTCTGGAATCCAAGAAGGAACGTCAATAGCAATTCCTCTCTTTTCAAATGCAGCAGAGCCCTGTGGGAATGTTCCATCAGCAGCGTCAACGAAAGCAGAAACTGGAAGTGTGTCACCTGCCTGAGCGTTACAAGGGATTTGGATGTTGTTAACAAAATCAACAAGAGCTTTGTTATCACCAGTAACCTTAGGCATACCGATAACCTCATCCTTAGCCTTAGCCCAAGCTGCTGGAACCTTAACTTCATGAATTTGCTTGTAACCAGCATCGATAGCGTCATGGTTCATCTTAACGATAGCGTCACCTTTTCTTGAATAAGAAGCAGTAGCGGCATCCTTCATGAATTTAACTGCGTCATCAATTGGAATAATGTTAGCAAGCTTAAAGAATGCTGACTGAAGAACAGTATTGATTCTTGAACCAAGACCGATTTCTTTACCAATCTTAACACCGTTAATTGTATAGAATTTAATGTTGTTTTTAGCGATATAACTTTTAACTTGTCCTGGAAGGTGCTTATCAAGCTCCTTATCGTCCCACTGACAGTTAAGAAGGAAAACTCCTCCTGGCTTAACGTCATTAACCATTTCATACTTTGAAATGTAGCTTTCATTATGACAAGCAACAAAGTCAGCCTGATTAATTAGATAAGTTGATTTAATTGGGGTGTTTCCAAATCTTAGATGAGAAACAGTTACACCACCAGATTTCTTTGAGTCATATGAGAAGTAAGCCTGTGCAAACATATCGGTGTGGTCGCCGATGATTTTAATTGAGTTCTTGTTAGCACCAACAGTACCGTCAGCACCAAGTCCCCAGAACTTACAAGCAGTTGTACCAGCAGGAGCTGAGTCTAGCTTGCCCTCTGATGGGAGTGAAAGGTTTGTAACGTCATCAATAATACCGATTGTAAATTCTTCCTTAAAAGAATCAGCACGGTAGAAGAATGAGTTCCAATAAACAGCCTTGATTTGATCAGGAGTTGTATCCTTAGAACCTAGACCGTAACGACCATGAGCAATCTTAATCTCAGGTCTGAATTTTTTCATTGTTGTAGCAACATCAAGATATAGAGGCTCACCCATAGAACCAGGTTCTTTTGAACGGTCTAGAACTGAGATCTGTGAACATGATGCTGGAATAGCTTCGTTTAGCTTCTCAGGTAGGAATGGTCTGTAAAGTCTAACCTTAACTAAACCAAGCTTTGTACCCTCGTTAGTATTTAGATAGTCAATTGTTTCTTCAATAGTGTCACAAACTGAACCCATAGCAACAATTACATGGTCAGCATCTGGTGCGCCATAATAGTTGAATAGCTTGTAGTCTGTGCCTAGCTTTTCATTAACAATGTCCATATATTCTTCAACAACACCAGGAATATTGTCATAGTGCTTGTTACAAGCTTCACGAGCCTGGAAGAAGATATCAGGGTTTTGAGCTGTTCCTCTTAGAACTGGATGCTCTGGATTAAGAGCTTCGTCTCTGAATTTTTGGATAGCGTCCATGTCAACCATAGAAGTAACATCTTCCTTATCCCATACTTCAATTTTCTGAATTTCATGAGAAGTTCTGAAACCGTCGAAGAAATGTATAAAAGGAATTCTTCCTTTGATTGTTGCAAGGTGAGAAACTGTACCAAGATCCATTACTTCTTGTGCGTTAGTTGAGCAAAGCATTGCAAAACCAGTTTGACGACAAGCGTAAATGTCTGAATGGTCACCAAAAATGTTAAGTGCATGTGAAGCAACACATCTTGCAGATACGTGAATAACGCAAGGTAGTAGTTCGCCAGCAATCTTGTACATATTAGGAATCATCAATAGAAGACCCTGTGATGCGGTGTAAGTTGTTGTTAAAGCACCAGCAGCTAGTGAACCGTGTACTGTACCTGCAGCGCCACCTTCTGATTGCATCTCTGCAACCTTTACAGGCTGTTCAAAAATATTTGTTTGTCCTTTTGAAGCCCATACGTCTGTCACTTCAGCCATAACTGAAGAAGGTGTGATTGGATAGATTGCAGCTACTTCAGTAAATGGGTACGATGCCCATGCAGCAGCGGTGTTTCCGTCCATGGTTTTCATTTTTCTTGCCATTTTTATCCTCCTAAAAATTAATCAAAAAAATTAGTAATGATCATGTTGTTTGTTGAGATTTGTTATCTACTAAACTAACATACCACTTCAAATATATATTTTAACACAAAAGACCATTTTTGTAAATAGCAAAACTATATATTTTTACGACCTTTTAAAATTTACAGATTGTTCAAAACTTGAAAAACCACTAATATAAACCACTATAAATAGCCATTTTGGGATATACTTGATTTTAATTAAGTACTTTAATTTTTCTGTTAGATTAAATTTGGGCATAATAATTTTTATAAATTCTCATGACATTTTGATTTGTGCTCCCTTTTCAAACTAAAATGTCATGAGAATTTATAAAAATTATT
>JAAZIT010000232.1 GCA_012800685.1 Clostridiales bacterium | reverse complement strand
TTCGGACAAGCTTTTTTTCAAGCATTGAGGATTTATAAAATCCAATGTATGTACTTACGAAAACAACAATAATTGCTCCAGCTATTTTAATCATTTTATATTCTCCACAACTTAATTTTTTACTTCTATATTTAAGCTAACTGTTATATTTTATTAGATTAATTATTTTTCCACACATTGCACCAGTGCCTAAAACAGCTATATAATCAAAAACCTTGTCCTTAATTAATTTTGAAATAGTTATTCTTTTTTTTGCATCCTCAAAATCAGGTGAATGTGCTGTTGCCACAAGCTTTACACCTGAGTTAACAGCATATTCAAGAGCCTTTGAATCGTCCTTAGAGCCTATTTCATCGCAAATTAATATTTTAGGGGACATTACCTTTACAGCTGTCATAATACCATTATATTTACTGTAGGAACAAAATATATCAGTCATGTTGCCTATTTTATTCTGAACCAGCCCATCAATTGTAGCTGATATTTCATTTCTTTCGTCGACAACGCAAACGCTTTTAACATTTCCTAATTGTCTGCACAAATCACGAAGAATTGTTGTTTTTCCTGAACATGGAGGTCCTAGTATTAACAGGCTTTTGTCCCCATCACTATAAACGCTTTTAAAAAGTTCATTAGCACAGCCATATATTTCTCTTGCTATTCTAATATTAATTGAGGAAACATTTTTAATTGAGTTAATTTCATTTTCCCCAGATGTGTTTACTACAGCAGTTCCGCAAAAACCCACTCGATTACCACCAATAATGGTAATATAGCCTTGTGATATTTCTCTCGAAAAACTATGTATTGAATTTTGAAAAGCTTTTTTAAACACTAACTCTTGATCTTCCTTAAAAACTTTAACTGCTTTGTTAGGATTATTTTGTAGCACACCATCCTCTGTAACAAAATATTCTTTATCAAAAATAGTAACAGACAAGTATCTTCCTTGTCTTAATCTAATATCTTGAATTCTTTCAGATTCAATTTCTGGAATTTTTTCTATTGCAGTAGCCAAACGTGGTGTTAGCAGTCCAACGGCACTATTAATTTTTGTGATTTGGTTAAACATTCTTTATCACTCTCTTTTTTATTTCTTAAAACATACTATGAGCTTGTACAGGCATTTATACCTTTTTTCAAATATTCAAATTTTATTACCTCAAAATGTTGTAAATAAATATAAACTATGATATAATAGTTATGTATTTTTAAACTATGATATACTAATTTATAAATATAAAACGAAAGGAACTATAAAATATGCAAAATCAACTTGTGATTGAACAAACTAATGTACTTAACCAAATTCGAGATATTATTAATGAGGTTAAAAAAGTAATTATTGGAAAAGATGAAATTATCATTAAAGCTTTAATAGCAATCCTTGCAAAAGGCCACATCCTTATTGAAGATATTCCAGGTGTTGGAAAGACTACTCTTGCCCTAGCTTTTTCTAAAGCTTTATCCTTAGAATATAAAAGGCTTCAGTTTACACCAGACGTTTTACCAAGTGATGTAACAGGATTTTCTATTTTTAATAAAAACACAGGAAACTTTGAGTACAAGCCTGGAGCAGCAATGTGTAATCTGTTTTTAGCTGATGAGATAAATAGAACATCTAGCAAAACACAATCTGCCCTTTTAGAAATAATGGAGGAGGGACGTATTACAGTTGACGGTGTTACACGAAATGCTCCTGATCCTTATATTGTAATTGCAACTCAAAACCCTATTGGCTCAATAGGAACACAGCTTCTCCCTGAATCACAGCTAGACAGATTTACTATAAGACTCTCTGTTGGTTATCCAGATAGTGCAAGTGAAGTTGAAATGCTTAAATCTAAGCAAAATAATAATCCCCTTTCAAATGTAAAAAGTGTAATTACCATTGAACAACTACAGAAAGCTAGAGATATTACTGAAGAAATTTATGTTTCAGATAAGGTTTATGAATATATTGTTGCACTAGCAAAAGCAACGAGAGAGCATCCTGCTGTTAAGCTAGGTCTAAGCCCTCGTGGAACTATTGCACTAACTAATGTTACTAAAGCAACAGCCCTCTTAAAAGGTCGTAATTACGCATTACCAGATGATGTTCTCTACTCGTTTTATGACACCATTGAACATAGAATAATTTTGGATTCAAAAACTAAAATTAATAAAATTACTACAAGAGATGTTTTAAATGATATTATTAAAACAACACCTGTTCCAAAGGTTTCAAGGGTGAGCAGCAATGGTTAGCGTTAGAATATGCTATTTTTTAATAGTCTTAATTTCAATCTCATTTTATGTTTTATATATTGACTTTGCATCTTTTATAATGATGACTTTTGCTATAGCTATCCCTTTTGTATGCGGAATAATTCTTTTTGTTAACAAGAAAAAGCTTAAGTTTTCTCTTGTTAATTATCGTAATATCTACTCTAAAAAGGGAAAATTCCCTATCTGTCTTAAGATTGAAAATAAAAGTCTTATGCCGTTTTCATCAGTAAAAATCGAAATTGAATTTTTTAATTCCATAATTAAAGAGAAAAGTCATTTAACTGTTAATACTCCTATACTTCCTAATAATACACAAACACTTCAACTGGATTTTTCTTCTGATCACTGTGGAATATTATCTATATCAATTTCTAAAATCAAGGTTTATGATTTTCTACATATTTTCACATCTAAAATTTCTAGTAAAAACACTCTTGCTAATTCTCAGCATCAAGAGATTTTAATTACACCAGAAATAATTGATTTAAATCTTGATATAGGTACTGCTTCAAATGTCGATTACGAAAGTAATGTTTTTTCTAAAAATTTAAAAGGTGATGACCCTTCAGAAATTTTTGATTTACACGAATATCGTGACGGTGATAAAATTAATAGAATTCATTGGAAGTTAACAGCAAAACAAGGTGTAATATTTGTTAAAGATTATTCCCTTCCAATTAACAACTCTATTAACTTAATAATTGGCACAAGGAAAAACCCTCAGTGTAATCTTGAGGAAAATTTAAAGATATTTGATTCTTGCTTAGAAGCAGCAGCTTGTATATCTTATTCATTAAGCGAAAAGGAAATACCATTTAATCTTTTCTATAAGGTTAATTCCTCAAATTATCTTGAAACAGACACTATTGAAGATATGGATGAGTTTATTCTTTCGGCTGAAGGAATTTTAAAATCCGGATTTGAAGAGGATACTAATTACTCAGTTATGTCAGAGGCTCTACTTGAAAATGAAGCGCAAAAACAGTATAGATACATATATATAACTACTTATGTAAATGATGCTGAACTCTTTGACTTAGCTATGGATATTAATGCAGCCAATACAACTGTTATACTTATTGTTTCACCTAAGATGATGGATCAAAACTTTTATTCTAAAGAGTTTGAGAATATAGAAATTATTCCTATTATGTCAGATGAACTATTGAACTCACTTCAGCAGCTTAATATTTAAATGGTTTATCTATTTTTAAATGAAAGGAATGATAATGATTTTT
>JAAZIT010000231.1 GCA_012800685.1 Clostridiales bacterium | reverse complement strand
CCCTTGATTAAGAAGTGGCTGTATATCTGATTTCGCAAATACTCCACATCTTGATGCTATAGGGTAAAGCTTATCACTACGAAGTGCAAGGTCATTAAGCTCATCAGGTGTTACACCTAAAAGCGTTGCCATTTGGTCAATAAAAGCACCTGTACCACCTGCACAAGAACCATTCATTCGCTGTTCAACACCACCAGTAAGGAAAATAATTTTTGCGTCCTCACCACCTAGTTCAACAACAACATCAGCATCTGGATATGATTTATTTACAGCAACAAATGCAGAATAAACCTCTTGAACAAAGGATATTCCACTTGCGTTTGCAATTCCTAGTCCTGCTGAACCTGTAATCGCAATCTTAAATTTATCCGCTGGATATAAATCTCTTATAATTTTCAACTGTTCTGCAACTGTCTCACGAACCTTTGAAAAATGTCTTTCGTATTTTGTGTAAATAATATTTTGGTTATCTAAAATTACTGTTTTAACAGTAGTTGAACCTACGTCAACACCTAGGCAATAGTTTCTGCTCATTTGCGTTATCCTTCCTTTTCGATATAAAAACCTATACATTCATGGGCTAATATTGTGATTTTCCCAATCCTGTATATTATACTACATTTTCAACTAAAATGGAAGAGGTTTTATTTAAATAACTATTTTGTCAATATTGTGCATTGTTATTAATCATTGGAAATAGTATAATGGTATTAGCGCTATAATTTTGAAAAGAGGGATTTTTTGTCACAAACTAATAAAAACTTAAAATCGGGTGTAATATATATACTTCTTTCTGCTGTTTGCTTTACATTTATGAACGCATTCGTACGGCTTGCAGGTGATATTCCATCAATGCAAAAAAGCTTTTTTAGGAATTTTATTGCTCTAATTTTTGCTTTTATACTATTAAAATCCAAAAAAATTCCGATTAAAACAAAAAAGAAAGAAAATTTAAAATTTTTAATATTACGATCAGTTCTTGGAACAATAGGGATTTTAGGGAATTTTTATGCAGTGGACAAGCTTGTTCTTGCTGACGCTTCTATGCTAAATAAGATGTCTCCGTTTTTTGGTGTTTTATTTTCATTTATTTTTCTAAAGGAAAATTTAAAGCCATTTCACGTGATCGCACTTGTTACAGCCTTTCTAGGAAGTCTATTTATTATAAAGCCTTCATTTGAGAACCTTCTTCTAGTACCTGCAATCATTGGGTTTATTGGTGGAGTAAGTGCAGGCGGAGCGTATACAACAGTACGATATCTAGGAGAAAAGGGTGAGAGTAAATTATATATAGTATTTTTCTTCTCTTCTTTTTCTTGCCTAACCACTCTTCCATATCTTCTTTTTAACTATCATCATATGTCTCTTGGACAGCTAGGATTTTTAATTCTTGCAGGACTTGCTGCAACAGGTGGACAGTTTAGCATTACTGCGGCTTACACCCATGCTCCTGCACGAGAAATTTCAGTTTATGATTATTCTCAAGTAATTTTTTCAGCTGTACTTGGATATATTATTTTCCAACAAACCCCTGATAAATACAGCTTTTTAGGATATGCAATTATTATTTCTATGGCGGTATTAATGTTCTTTTTTAACAAAAAAGAGCATAACAAAAGTGAATTAAAGGAATAGTAAACAGCTTTTGTGTTACTAAAAAGCTTAACTTTAATTTGGTATATAAAGAAGCTAGCATTTTGATAATGCTAGCTTTTTTATTTTATCTATACCTCTAGTGACAGTGAAACCTCGCCACTTGAAATAGTCTTTTTGTCACCACTTTCAAGCTGGACAACAAGTCTAGCTTTATCGTCAATTCCAACAACTCTTGCTAAATATCTAGTTTCGCCACCAATAACAGTCACCATTTTATTATCAAGAAATGACCTTAAGCGATATTCGTCTAAACATTCTTTACTTCCAAAATTATCTAATTGCTTTGAAATTTGTTTAAGTATCTGTGCCGTTAGCTGGTTTCTTGAGTTTGGAATATCAGTTTTAAAAATACTCCCTGCTATTCCTGAAAGCTTCTCATTAACTTCCTCTGACGGAGAAATGTTTATTCCAATTCCGAGAATTGCATATTCAAGTCCACCACTTTCAAAGTCTATTGCCGCTTCTGTTAATATGCCACAAATTTTACGGTTATCCAAAAACAAGTCATTAACCCATTTAATCTTCACGCTGTTTGGCTTTTTGTTAAGAGCTTCAACTGCATTTGCCACTGCTACAGCTGCAGAGGTTGTTATAAAAAGCGCGTCCTCAGCTTTCATTTTTGGCTTTAACAAAATTGACAAATAAATTCCTGTCCCCTTAGGTGATTCAAATCGTCTTCCAAATCTTCCTCTTCCCAAGGTTTGCTCCTCAGCAACTAGCACCGTGTACTCATCTGCTCCTTGTACAGCCATTTCTTTTAAAATGGTATTTGTTGAGGTTACGCTTTTTCTTGTTTCAATGATATATCTATTTTCACCTAAAATAGCATTAATTCCTGCTGAAGAAAGGCTATTGCTATCAACTGCCAAAACATAACCCTTGTTTGTTCCAGCAGTAATATCTATTCCCTGTTGGCGGAGTGACTTGACGGCTTTCCAGATTGCCGACCTTGATACATTAAACTCAGTAGCAAGAGTCTCTCCCGAAACTGCTTGTCCTCTTTTTTCTTCAAGAGCCTTCAAAACTTTATATTTTAGTTCCATAATATCATTCCCTTAAATTTACTTCAATTCATTAACAACTATTAAAAATATAGCAGTTTTTAATCTTAAAGTCAACTTTTATATAATCATTTTAGCATTTTTTCTGTGTTTAGCATATTATGCATTAATCGGAAAGGTGTGGATTTGATGATAAACGTTGTCTTACTTGTGCTTTCAATTTGTATGGATTCCTTTGCTACCGCAATTACATATGGAATAGGAAAAATACGTATAAGGTTCTCATCAAGCCTTGTTATCTCGTTAATAGGTATGGCTGTTTTAGGGGCATCACTTATTTTTTCTAACTTTATTGAAAGCATTATTAATCCTGTAATAGCAAAAAATATAGGCGCAGGAATTTTAATTCTACTGGGCTTATTTATGGTTTTTAGGATTTTCT
>JAAZIT010000230.1 GCA_012800685.1 Clostridiales bacterium | reverse complement strand
TTTGGTAATAAAATTTCTAGTTCAGCTCAATCATCTAAAATGTTAAATGGTGGATTTGTTGAATTTAGGGATACTAAACTTCGTGATGCCTTAAAGGCAAAGTTAGTTACGCAACTTGATTTAGATAGTGCTAATCCAATTACAATGGGTAATTATACATTAAAAGGTACATCTCTTAACTTAAATAAAGTTGGAATATCTGATCTAACTGGTTTACAAGATTTAAAGGCACAATATTCTCTACTTGGCTCTATATATTTAGAATATAATGATTTTACAGAGATAGCTGGAAAATTACCTAATGTTGCTGCACATAGCATATATCAAGGTACTAATGGCTTTCCGATTTCTCTTTCAAATAATCCACAGCTTCCAACAGAAGAAATATATAAAATGCTTAATTATGGATATAAAAGTGGCGATAAAACAGCAACCTATTCTTCAGTTGTAGCTTCTTTATATTTAAGTAATACGGGAATAACAGGTAATTTAGATTGGCTAAATAATGTTGATTTTACTCTTTTATATGAAATTGGATTGAGTTTAAATAATATTACAAATGTTTCAGCATTAGGAAAAATTCCTACATTGACACATATTAACTTAACCTCTAATACAAATTTGTCAGATGTAGTTAACGTTATCGGTAGAGATGCTAACAACCCTGGTGCAGGTTTTCCGCTTCCAAATCTTGTTTATTATAATCTTCAGTCATGCAATTTAAGTGCTGCTAGTAAAGAATATTTAGGTGTAGCTAATAGAGCTATTAACTTCCCAGCTACTGTTACTAAACTTTATTATTAGAATTAAATATAAGTAATAGTTATATTTAACAAATTTTAAATACAATTAAAAACGACTTTGGATATCAAGCCAAAGTCGTTTTTTCTAAGTTTATATAATCTAATATATAGTTTTTTATAACCATGTTTAAATAAATCTAGTATTAAAATGCCTATTAATTATTACCAATAATTTGGGCTAAATCTTCCTCTGGTGTGCTGATTGGGTGTAGACTGAATTTATCAACTAGCACATTTAACACGGCATTAGAGAAAAAAGCAGGTATACTAGGACCGATATAGATATTTCTAATACCTAAGGATAAAAGAGTTAATAATATGCAAACAGCTTTTTGTTCATACCATGAAAGAACTAGCGTTAGTGGTAGTTCATTTACACCACACTCAAAAGCTTCTGCAAGTGCAAGTGCAACCTGTATAGCACCATAGGCATCATTACATTGCCCCATATCAAGTATACGAGGAAAATCGCCAATTGAGCCGACATCTAAGTCATTAATACGGTATTTTCCGCAAGCAAGTGTTAGAATAATGGTATCTTTAGGGGATTGTTTGACAAATTCAGTGTAATAGCTACGTCCTGTTTGTGCGCCATCACAACCACCAACTAGAAAGAAGTGTTTAATTAATCCTCCCTTAACTGCATTAATGATTTCAGGTGCATTGTCAAGTACAGTCTGTCTTCCGAAACCAGTTGTAACAGTTGTTCCTCCATTAATTCCAGTAAGATGTTTATCCTCTTTATATCCACCGAGCTTAATAGCTTGGTCTATAAGAGAGGAAAAATCTTTATACCCATTTTTGTTCGCCTCAATATTTTTTATTTCAGGATATGCAACAACTGAGGTTGTATACACTCTATCTTTATAGCTATTCCCAACTAGCATTAAGCAGTTTGTAGTAAAAAGAATTGGTGCAGGAATATCTTTAAATTCCTTTTGTTGATTTTGCCATGCTGTCCCAAAATTGCCTTTAAGCTGAGAATGTTTTTTTAATTCTGGATAACCATGAGCAGGGAGCATTTCACCATGAGTATAGATATTTACACCTTTTCCGTCAGTCTGTTCCAAAAGCATTTTAAGGTCATGAAGATCATGTCCGGTTACAACAATAAATGGCCCTTTTTCAATTTTGAGCGGTACTACTGTAGGAACAGGGTTTCCATATGCCTCTGTATTAGCCTCATCAAGAAGTTCCATACATTTTAGATTTATACCACCAAATTCCATAAGAAGTTCAAGCCATTCTTCCACAGTATGCTCATCGACTAAGGAAGCCATGCCTTTAATGAGCCATTCATCAACTTGAGGGTTACTTTTTCCGAGAATTTGGGCATGATGTGCATATGCAGCCATACCACGCAAGCCAAACAGTAAGGTAGACCTTAATGAGATTAAGTCCTCATCTCCGTGGAAAAGCTCTTGTGTTTCTATTACATCACCGCCGCCTAGTTCATCTCGCATTTTCTTTATTATTTGTGTCAAGCTCGCAATTTTTTTATCGTGAAAGTTTACATTGGTGATTGTGGTAAAAAGACCAAAATAAATAAGGCTAACAATTTCATCTGATTTTACTTTGCTTTTTTGGCAAGCCTTTGCCAGTGCAATCATTTCACAAGTTAGTTTATCTTGTTCATGAGCGACACTAGGGTTTTTACCACACACTCCTGAAATAGTACAACCAGTACCTTTAGCAGTTTGTTCGCATTGAAAACAAAACATTTTTCCCATTTTAATTCCTCCCAAATTAAATTATAAAAGCTTTAAGGTTAAACAAAACTTTTAGTGATTTGTTTTATTATGAACTTTAGAGTACTAAATTATTCCTTTTATTATGGGATTTGTAGTAATAAAAATTTTGAAAAAGTGGTTTTTAACTAGAGTGTTTTATGTTAGTTTTTAATACAAATTTTATTTACATAGTATAATATTGTCTTAAATTATAATTTTCAATTTTTTATACTTTTTTATTCTATATTAGAGTCCAAGCAATTTTAATTTTTCTCCATTTTACTTTTAAATATCTTATTTTTTTACTTATCAACTATTTATCTTATAAGCTACTAATAATAGAACTTATACTTATAGGATTTCAAATTTGTTTTTATAAAACTCAATTAATCCATCTTCTTTCATACGAGATAATTCATGAGATAATGAGCTTCGATCAACACAAAGAAAATCAGCAAGCCCCTCTCGATTAAAAGGAATTATAATTTTATTTCCTTGTTTATCTGAAAGAAAATTTAAATAACTAAGAACCTTTAAACGCAGGGTTTTTTGAGTAATAATATCCATTCTATTTTGCAAAGTTAAATTTTTACTTGCTAGAACAAATAACATATTCTCAATTAATTTTGTATGGAACAAGCATGAATTTGGACAGGTGTGGAGTATCCGAGAAAAGTTTAAAAACATAATTTTCGTATCATTAATTGCTTGTACACTTACTGGACTTGCCTCGACTACAGCACAACAAAGTGCTTCAGCAAAGTAATCTCCCTTATCTAAAACGGAAATAATTATACGTTCGCCCTCCATGCTTTCTTTAATAATATGGGCTTGTCCCTCAAGCACAATACCAATATTTTCCACTTTAGTTCCAGCCATTAAAATAAATTGTCCTTTTTTATAATTATCGATTTTAGCATTTAAACAGGTTAGCATAGTGATAATATCTTCTTCAGATATTTCGTCAAATAATTTTATTTTTTCTAGTAAACTAATATATGATTTCATATTTTTCATCCTTTTCGAGAATGCGTGGTATTTACCACGACATTTATATTTTTAGTATAGTATAATAAATTCATAAAGTCAAGAAGGTGGTTCTAATCACTGTAATTGATGACAAAAGCAAGAAGAATAATAAAAACAATAGAAATATTAAGGAGGAAAATTTTATGAAAATTCGTAAAATAATAAAAATTAACGAGGAGCTATGTAACGGTTGTGCACTTTGTAGCGAGGCTTGTCATGAGGGTGCAATTGGTATGCAGGACGGAAAAGCAAAGCTATTACGTGATGATTACTGTGATGGGTTAGGTGATTGTTTACCAGTATGCCCAACAGGGGCAATTACCTTTGAGGAACGTAAGGCTCTCGCTTATGATGAAGAAGCCGTAAAAGCAAACATGGCTAAAAAGGGAATGAAACCACAATCAGCAGGCTGTTCGGGTAGTAACGCACATACCATAGAACGTGAAGCTTATACACTACCTTGTGGTTGTCCAGGAACAAATTCCAAAATAATTGAACGCAAGAACCCAAAACCTGCTGAGAATGTTGTTAGTGAAGCAACAAGCAGATTAATGCAGTGGCCAGTACAAATTAAACTCGTTCCAACTAATGCTCAATATTTTAACAATGCTAAGCTTTTAATTGCAGCCGATTGTACAGCATTTGCATATGGGAATTTTCATGAAGAATTTATAAAAGACCACGTGGCATTGATAGGCTGTCCAAAGCTTGATGAGGGAGATTATTCGGAGAAACTTACAGCCATCATTAAGAAAAATAATATTAAAAGCATTAAGGTTGTTCGTATGGAAGTTCCATGCTGTGGTGGAATCTCTAGTGCTGTAATGAATGCACTAAAAAACAGCGAAAAAATGATTCCATGGCAGGTTGTTACGATTTCAACTGATGGAAGAATAATAGAATAGCGTAATAAAATTTTATTAATAGGATTTAGCACCTTACAAAATTAGCCAATAAAGTTTTTTATAAAACAAGTTGACTTTACAGCAAT
>JAAZIT010000017.1 GCA_012800685.1 Clostridiales bacterium | reverse complement strand
ATAACTGTAAAAGAAAAATTCAAATTAGATCCTTTTTCTAACTGCCTTTTTGTGTTTTGTAACAAAAAAATGGATAAGATTAAGATTTTACACTGGGAGCACAATGGTTTCTGGCTTTATTATCGCAGACTAGAAAAGGGTCACTTCAAATGGCCATCAAAGTCATCAGAACAAACTTTAAATATTAGTGAAAGAGAGTTAAGATGGTTGCTTGATGGGCTTACATTAGAACAAAGAAAAGCACATAAAGAGGTAAGTCAGCGTGTTGTAATATAACAAAATTAATGTGCAATAAACCTTGAAATTACAATAAAATATAGCAATTTCTTGTTGCAATTTAAGCTTGTTTATGGTACAATATTTATATGATGAAAAACATAAAAACACAAGAAACCATTATAAAAGATTTAACTAAATTATCAAGGAACGAACTTGAAAACAGCTTTGTAAAGTTAGAAACTCAAGTAGAAGAGCTGTCTGCAAAAATAGCTTGGTACGAAGAACAATATCGTTTAAGCAAGCAGAAAATATTCGGATCTTCCAGCGAGAAAACTGACGGACTTCAAATAAGCCTATTTAATGAACCGGAGGCAGAAAGTGTCCCTATTAACATAGAGCCTACATTAGAAACAGTTACATACAAACGTAAAAAGAAAAATAGTCGTAAAGAACAACTACCAGACAACCTTCCTGTTGAAACGATAGAATATCGTCTTTCACCAGAAGAACAGTCATGTCCACAGTGCGGCGAATCACTTCATGAAATGAGCAAAGAAATTCGTCAAGAACTTAAAATTATTCCGGCACAAGTAACTGTAGTTGAACATATTCGTTATGTATACAGCTGCCGTAACTGTGAAAAAAATGAGATTACAACACCTGTAATAACTGCACCTATGCCTAACCCAGTAATAAAGGGAAGCTTAGCATCGCCATCATTTATTTCATATGTTATGACTCGTAAATATGTAGAAGCACTACCGCTTTACCGTCAGGAACAGCAATTTGAAAGATCAGGGATAATCTTATCAAGGCAGACATTGTCTAATTGGATGATAAGAAGCTCTAATGATTGGTTAAGTCCAATTTACAATAGGATGCATTCTATTTTAGTGCAAAAAGAAGTCCTTCATGCTGATGAAACTGTTTTAGAGGTTTTGAATGAACCAGGACGTCCTGCACAAACAGATTCATATATGTGGATGTATCGCACAAGCGGTGATGAAGTACCTATTGTGATTTACGAGTACAAGGTATCGCGTTCTGGGGACCATCCAAAAATATTTCTTAAGAATTTTAAAGGATTTTTACATGTTGATGGGTATGCTGGATACCACAAGGTTGAAAATACAACACTTGTCGGTTGTTGGGCACATGCCAGGCGTAAAATAACCGATGCGTTAAAGGCATTACCAAAAGATACACCAATATCAACAACAGCTGCAGGCAAAGGGCTCGAATATTGTAACCAATTATTTGCAATTGAGCGTGAATTGGCTGAATTGTCATACGAGGAAAGATATGAACAACGTCTGTTGCGAAGCAAGGCAGTAGTAGATGCTTTCTTTGCATGGCTTGAAACACAAAAACAACAGGTAATACCAAAAAGTTCATTTGGTTCAGCAGTTACGTACTGCTTAAATCAAAGAAAGAAATTAGAGGCATTCTTACTGGATGGCAGACTCGAATTGTCGAACAACCGTGGAGAAAGAGCTATTAAGCCTTTTGTTATAGGTCGCAAAAACTGGCTTTTTAGCAATACCCCTAAGGGTGCAGCATCAAGTGCAGTTATTTACAGTATTGTTGAAACTGCAAAGGAAAATAAATTAAATCTATTTGAATATTTAAAATATTTATTTGAGCAATTACCAAATGTTGATATAACTGACTTAAACATAATAGATAAATATCTTCCGTGGTCAGACTGTCTGCCCCAAATTTGCAAAGCACCTATTAAAGCTTAACATATAGTCCCATCTTTTTTAAGGTGGGCTTTATTTTACGCTTACTCTTTTACGGCGATGTCCTGCCACACAAGTTCATATCTACCCTCATCATGAGGTCTTGCAATAGCAGGAACAAGCACACCTCTATTATCAATATCTGCTTTTGCATATAAGGTATAATCAAAGTTGT